>NZ_PZZL01000022.1 GCF_003046185.1 Phreatobacter oligotrophus | reverse complement strand
GATGATGCCGATGTGCGGCAGCTCGTGGCGACCGGCTTGCCGGCCATCCGCGTCGAATTCACCGACGGCGGCATGCATGGCAGCTTCAGGGACATCCTTCAGCGGGACGGCGTGGAGCGTCTGCGCGCGATGACATCCGCCCGCGTGGAGGTGAGCCGGCCGCAGGCGGTCTTGGCGCCGCCGAGGGAAGTTATGCTCGAACAGGCGGCCGCATCAGGCGGGCAGACATCTCCGTCCCCAACACGCGTCGCTTCACAACCCTAATCTCGCAGCGCGACCCGCATGCCGTCCCGATCCCTTCATCAGGCTTGGCTGCTCGCCACTGTCATCGCGGCAGTCGCCGCAATCGATATCGCCACCAAGATACTGGCCATCCAGTATCTTGGTGCTTCCCCGATGTCGGTTGTTCCGGGCGTGAACCTCAGCCTGGGCTTCAATCGGGGCATCAGTTTCGGCCTGCTGGCCGCTGAAACGCCGTTGGAACGGTGGACGCTTATGGTGATAACCCTGCCGATAATCGCTGGACTAGCCGTCTTCATGTGGCGAAGCGTCGACATGATCGAACGCTTGTCCTGCGCTCTCATCATAGGTGGCGCCGTCGGCAATCTCCTCGATCGTCTCGACGATGGAGCCGTGACGGATTTCATCGACGTTCACGCACGCGGGTGGCATTTCCCCACGTTCAATCTTGCCGACGTGGCAATCACCTGCGGGGTACTCGGGTTTCTCATCGCGGCGCTCCGGCCTCCTTCCAGCGCAGGATGACGCCGGGCCTATGAGTCGGCCGCAATCGGAAGAGAGCGCTTGTGCGCGGTCGCCTTGTAAGCGCGGACGATGCGGCCATGCGCGTCTGCTGGGATGGATTTTCCCTCCAGGAAATCATCGATCTGCTCGTAGGTGACGCCGTATGCGTCCTCATCCGGCCGCAGCGGAGCGTTGCTTTCCAGATCCGCCGTCGGGACCTTGACCACCAGGTGTTCGGGCGCCCCGAGATGACGCGCAAGAGCACGCACGCGGCGCTTGTTGAGCCCGGCCAGCGGCAGGATGTCGGCGGCGCCGTCGCCATGCAAACGGATGGCGACATGTTCACTCCGCGGACCAACGAGGTCCCCGTACGAAGGAGAATATGATGAAATCCGCGATCATGTCGGTTTGCCTGATGGCCATGACCGGAGCTGCCTGGGCCAGTGGTCCTGTCCCCACCACAACTTCTCCCGAGGAGCGCGAGAGGCACGAATTCGTCGATGCACAGCGCGGCATCCGGTCCGGCGTCGAGCCGTCACGCCCCAACGAAATGGCGCAGCCGCGCTCGGGCTTTAATCGTTCCTACACCCTGCCTGCGACCCCGCGCTACCAGCAAGATCCCATCACAACCGGTGCTGGCGGCAATTCGTAATCTGCCGCGACCGTCACATATCAACATTCGCCAGGTGCTCCACGCGATGGAAGCACCTGGCGGATGTCCGCCATGCGGCGCTTCGGACGAGGCCAGGTCGGACTGTTCCTCAAGCGGTTGCCTCCGCTGACGCATTTAAAGGAGCTCGGTCATGCAGACGGACCCGAAAACTGCTCGGTTTGATAAAGGGGGCATGGATTGCGCCGGCTGCGCGATTGGTCGAGAACGCGGTGAAGCGGCTACCGGGGGGAAGGCGATTCTGACGGGGGCCTGCGGTCTCGCCCTCGCGCTTGCCTGGACTGCCGGGCACCTGATGCCTTCTGTCTAGAAATGGCCCTTCATCATTGCGATGGCTGCAGGTGTGCTTCCCATTGCGCGCCGCGCGGGTGCTGCCGCAGCGCAGGGCACACCATTCACGATCGAAACATTCATGACCATCGCGGCAGCGGGTGCCATTCTCATTGGTGCGGCTGAAGAAGCGGCCGCCGTCGTCTTCCTTTTTCTGGTCGGCGAACTTCTGGAAGGCGTCGCGGCAAGTCGAGCCCAAGCTAGTATTCAGAGCCTTACCCAGCTCGTGCCGAACAAGGCCATTGTTGAGGAAACCGGGCAGACGCGTTCGGTCCCGGTGACGTTGCCCCTCTGGGAAAATCCAGCTTGAAGTTCGTTCTGGCCTATCGAGAGGACCAGAACATGAGGCCCAGCCGCGTCACGGAAGAGCAGATCATCGGGATCCTGAAGGCGCACGAGGCCGGGATCCCGGTCTCTGACCTGTGCGGGCCAAGCACGGGGTCAGCGACGCACGCATCTACAAGTGGAAGGCCCGCTTGGGCGGGATGGACGTATCCGACGCCAAGCGTCTGAAGGCGCTTGAGGACGATAATGCCAAGCTGAAGCGCATGCTGGCCGACGCGATGCTGGACAACGTCGCGCTGACGGATCTGCTGGGAAAGAGGAGGTGACGCTTGGCTAGCCGAGCGGAGGGCGGTTGCCCACCTCATGGACACCCATGGGATGAGCGAACGGCGCGCGTGTAAAGCCACTTAGCTTTTGCTGCATGACCATGAGGTACAGGACCACGCGCGGGGATGACGCCTCGCTGCGCGAGCGCATGAAGGCCATCGCCCGGGAACGGCGACGCTTCGGCTACATGCGTCTGCATATGCTGCTTCGGCGTGAGGTCTTCCAGGTCAACCACATGCGGCTGTTCCGGCTTTACCGCAAGGAGCGGCCGACTGTGCGCCTGCGAGGCGGCCGCAAACGGGCGATCGTGACACGGGCGCCGATGATGATCCCGCTGCGACCGAACAAGCGCTGGTCGCTGGACTTCGTCGCCGACTGCACCCGCGAGTGCCTGACACTGGTGGCGGACACGTCGCTGTCGGGTGTGAGGGTTGCTCGCGAGTTCGACAGGCTGCTGGCAGAGCGCGGCAGGCCGAAGATGATCGTGAGCGACAATGGCAGCGAGCTGACCTTCAACGCTATCCTGGCCTAGGCTGACGCGGCGAGGGTCAACTGGCACTACATCGCGCCCGGCAAGCCGATGCACAATGGCTTCATCGAAAGCTTCAACGGCAGCGGGACGAGTTGTTGAACGAGACGCTGTTCTCCAGCCTGGCCCAGGCCAGAGCCGCACTCTTAAGGTGGCAGCTCGACTACAACACCACAAGGCCGCACTCGAAGCTCGGATGACAGACGCCGATGGACCTCGCGGCCACGTTCCACCCGCGGCGGGATCAGACGCTACGCAACGTGAATAGCTACGCGTCTGCCCACGCCGCTCAACCCGCCCGAGAGGGCCAAACCAACCGGCGGAACGAACTCAAGGCTGGATAAAAACTGGGGGCAACGTCAGAATGCAGCACATTTTGCAAGCTGCCACGAGCGAAACTGGAGGCATGAGGGAGATGTCATGAGCGTATCCGAGCCGGCGGGTGCTGTCGGCGCTGGGCTGGCGGTTGGCTATTGGCTTTCATAATTAGCGCATCCGTACTGGGCGTTCACGCAACGCGGCTATCAGCTTACTATCGCCTCGTCTTCGGGTGGCCTGGTCATGCATGATCGAGTGAGCGATCCCCATGGCGGTCGCTTCGCCAATCCCAATGACCTGATCAGTCTCGGCTTCAAATCCGCCCCGAAGCCGAAAGAGCAGATTTCAGCGACGGTTCCGCTGGCCCAAATCGATCCCGAGACGTTCGATGCTATCTTCGTCGTTGGCGAGCTTGCGCCCCCAACGACCTTCTCCCACGACGCGTCGCTGCACGCGTTGTTCGCTTCGTTCTATAAGCGTGGAAAGGTATCTGCTGCGATCGATCTGTCACGGCACGCTCGTCCAATTGAAGGCGCGCCTTGCGAGCGGCCGCCTGCTCGCCGAGGGCGAGCGTTGGACCGGCTATACAAATGCCGAAGAAGACCTAGTCGATCAGGCGATGGGGCTGCGGTTCCAGCCCTACCGAATCGAGGACGAGGCGAAGGCTATCTCCGGTACGACCTTGGTCCAAGGCCAGGCCTATAGGCCTTTCGCGGTCACATATGATCGACTGATCACTGGCCAGCAAGGTTCGTCCGGCCTTCTCACCGCCGAGTATGACATTCGCGCCCTTGAACCGTGATCGGCTAATTGTTCCCGCCCCCGATTGGCTGACCATGCCTCACAGACGCCGCGACGCCATCATCGCCATTTCTGCCACCACCGTAGGCGCAGCGATCAATGCGCCCGTCGTAGCGCAGCAACCACTCGGAGGCCCATTTGCTGGCGGTCGTCTTGCAGGAAGTGTCGTTACGAGTGGGCCGCCACCAACCCAACCTTGGGGTCAGAGCGGTCGTCTCTCGACGCCGCAAGGCATGATTGAGCGAGTTACCTTCCAGAGCGAAGGCGCAAGCATCGTTGGCAACCTGTTCGTGCCATCGCGCGAAGGCCGCAAACCATCTGTGATAGTTGTCGGACCTGTCGGCTTCGTAAAGGAGCAGGCGCCCATGCAGTATGTCTGGCGTCTCATGCGCGAGGGGTTCATGGCCCTTGCTTTCGATCCACGCTTCCACGGCGAGAGCGGTGGCGAGCCGCGACGCCACGAAAGCGGTGCCGAAAAAGTCAAGGACATCCAATCCGCTGTCGATCATCTGATCGCAAGACCGGATGTCGACCCGTCTCGGGTCTATGTCTTGGGCGTTTGCCAGGGCGTGAACTGGGCGATCGAATCGGCGATCGCCGACTCACGGGTCCGCGCGATCTCAGTGGTCGCCGGGCATTATCTGACGCCCGAAGTTGCTTTGATGTGTCTCGGCAATCAGGGAAACGTCGATGCAAAGATCGCCCGCAGCCGTTAGGCGGAAGCGCGCTTCCGCGCGACAGGGCAGGGAGACTACATCAACATCGTAAGCCCGTCGCTTGCTCAACCGGATCCAAACGCGCTCCTGACAGCGCTCCCAATTCACATGTTATACATACGTGTACTCGCCGGTCTTGGTCACGCACAAGCCAGTGGACACCTCCAAGGGCTAAAGCGGCTACCGCCAAAGCTGCAATTTGGTCCGAACCGGTCTCCGTTAATTCAAGAATGATGTATTCTCGCGTAATAGCCAGACTCCAGTAAGATTCATACTCATGATGTTCAGTATAATAAAACTTATCTCAATAACTATCAAAGGGTATTTCTAAATGTCAGCGCATTAACAAAAGTTAATATCATACAGAATACGATCTGTAAAGTTGAATAATTTCATCTATCAAAAATACTAAGCACCAGCCAATGAAAAAGACTCCGCAAAAAACACCCATATTACTGCCAAAACAATTACAATAATAATAATGATTAGAAGATAAATTATGCTCTGTTCAAATTTCCATAAAATGTCACGGCAGCCCATCGGTCTCAGCTAAGCCCAGATCGCTTATCGGCATTCATTGTAATGACCTTTACTCTTGATCCCGACGCAGCATCCACTGGGGATCCGCGTGCCACCCCACGAGCGGAGCATACATTGGAAATTGGTTCAGCAGAATGCTGGTGTAGCAGCTCAGGCGGTTTCCCCCTCGATACACTGCGCGATCGCCTGCGCCGCCAAGGCCAGAACGAACTCAAGATTGGATTAGCTCAGACGGGCAACGTCACGATGTCTTGAAATGGCTACAGTCCGATACTACCTCATCGTCAACCGACGCCACAGTTGTGGGTCGGTATGCTGACCGGATGAAGCTCATTCGGCGGCCAATGGCTTGTACCCATGTTGCTCAATGGAGGATGTGGCTATGAGAACCAATTTCGACCTTACTCCCCTGTTCCGGTCGAGCATCGGCTTTGACCGAATGTTGAACGCGCTCGAAGCTGCGAGCCGCGTCGAGAGCATCGACAACTGGCCTCCCTATGACATCGCTAAGCTTGGCGAGGACGACTACCGTATCACCATAGCGGTGGCCGGCTTCTCGCAGGACGAGCTGACGATCACACAGGAGCAGAACATGCTCGTGGTGTCGGGTCAGAAGCCGGGCGAGGAGAACAGCCAGTATCTGCATCGCGGCATTGCCTGGCGCGCTTTCCAGCGCCGCTTCGAACTGGCCGACCATGTCAAGGTCGCAGGCGCCAGCCTCGTCAATGGTCTGCTGACGATCGATCTCAAGCGCGAGATTCCCGAAGAGATGAAGCCGCGCCGGATCGAGATCGCCGCCAGCAAGGCGCTACCCAAGGTCGAGACCAGGCAGATCAAGGCCGAGAAGTTGGCGGCTTGAGGCCGCTCCCTCAGCACAATTCGCGCACGGCGCCGGGCATTCCCCGGGGCCTACGGGAAAGCATTGTCAATCGAACGAACAGAAAGGAGAAGAACAATGAGTGTCCGTGATTTGATCCCTTGGGGCCGCAGCAACGGCAATCAGGTTCCCAGTGTCTTTCGCGATGGCGATCGTGATCCGTTCCTCTCGCTGCATCGCGAGATAAATAGGCTGTTCGATGACGTCTTCCGCGGCTTCGGCTCCGGTCTGCCGGCGCTTGGCGGGCTCTCCACGTTCAGCGACGGCTGGCCGAGCGTCGAGATTTCCGATGGTGAGAAGGAGATCAAGGTGACGGCCGAGGTTCCGGGCCTTGAGGAGAAGGACATTGAGGTCCTACTCAACGATGGCGTGCTGACGCTGAAGGGCGAGAAGCGCTCCGAAACGGAGGACAAGGCAAGACAGTTCTCCGAGCGCTTCTATGGCCGCTTCGAGCGCCGCATCCCGCTCGGCTATGAGGTCCAGGAAGACAAGGTCGACGCGCGGTTCAGGAACGGCGTGCTGACCGTGACCCTGCCCAAGAGCGAAAAGGCGCAGTCGCAGGTGAAGCGCATCGCCATCAAGAGCTGACGCATGGCAAGCGCCGGCGGCGGGCCATCTGGCCGCCGTCGGCTGCATCCTTCGCCAGAAAGGGAGGGATGAGAGATGGAGACGACAAGACAGATCAACGGATCAACCAGAACACCAATTCCGCAGGGGTGGCCGTCGAACGACAACCGGCACAAGCCCCTTTCGATGGGGCGCTCGGTCTTCCCGGACGACGCGGTTGCGCGCGTCGACAAGCCGTCCCGCGCGGTGACGACCTCCGGTATGGCCCGCACGAAGGGCTGGCGACTTGTGTTCGAGCGGCGCACCGCGCCTTTCATCGAACCGCTTATGGGCTACACCGGCGGCGACGATACGCTGACCCAGGTCGAGCTCAGCTTCCCGAGACTGGAGTCGGCCATCCGCTACGCCGAACGGCAGGGCCTGCCTTATGTCGTCCAGCAGCCGAGCAGGCAGAGCAGAAGCAGCCGCCGCGGGCGCGTCAGCGAGACGCCTGCGCGGAACGGCGGCTCAACGCAGGCCTTCTCCGACGCCACGCTCGATCGGCTCGGGCTTTCAGACCTTCAGGACAGCTATGGTTACGCCCTCGATGGCGCGGCGAACCGCAACGACCCGTCCGGCCCGGAAAGCTGGTCAACCCCTATGGGCGTGGTGGGCGATCCGACGCTGACGCTGGATGCCAAGCGGTCGATCCTGATGAACTGGGCTTGGACCGAATACCTGATCGACCAAGCGACCAACGAAGGCATGCCTGAAAACAGCCGGCCATCGCGGCTCGACGAGGTCGAGAAGGCGCTACTCGCGCTCGAAAATGAGACAGCGCCTGGTTGCGGTGATTCCGGCGCAAGAAAGGCGGCGTGAGGTGCAGCGATGGACCCGCACGTCGTCTTTGATTGCCGGAAAGTTTTGCCGAACCGGTTCGCACTGACGCTTGCCGCGGCCGCCCGCAGCCGGGCGCTCCGCAGGGGGGACGAGCCCAGGCTCCATGGTAGATTTGCCGGTGCGAACGATCTCGCTCTACATGAGATTGCGGCCGGCATGCTCACGCCAAAGGAACTTGTAGCATACTTGCCCGCGGAGGGCGGAAGGCGAACTCTTCCTCGTCCCGCTGTTCCCCGGCTCCGTCGGCGAGGTCGATCCGCTGGCCCTGCGCGTTGACCCGTCATCGGCTGACATGAGCTGCCGTCGACGGCGATGCATCGAGCGTCCAACGCGCCGGTGTCGATGAAGAACGCCGTCGCCGTCGCGCCATTGATTATCCGCAGGCGGACCGATACGCCGCGCTCGACGCGGATCACCTCGGGATCGTCAAGGGTTCGGTCATTGGCGAGATAGGCGTCATAGCGAACGTCGTTTGCATGGAGCATGCTCGCTCCGTGGCCACCGTGGTGCATGCCGCCGCCGTGCATCATGCCGCCGGTTCTATCCGGCGGCTGCCCCTGGGGGCCATGACCGCCATGGGCGCTCGCGCCACCGAGTTCGGCGAGGATTTCGGTCGGCGAGCGGAAGGCGAAGTCGTGCAGCATGATCACGACGTCCTGTATGTCGCCCGCATCTTTATCGTGCGTGATCATCGGCGCGGCGAGGAGCTGCTGCTCGCTCAGTTGATGCGCGTGCATCCAATGGGTGCCCGGAGTGAGCCGGAAGGTGTGGGTATCGCTGGCCCCGGGGGCAATCGCGCCACCGTCAGGCCGTGACCGGTCCTGCTCCTCTGCGGCATAAATCTGCCCGTGCCAATGCATGACGAGCGGCTCGGAGGTTCGGTTGAGGATCTCGCCGGCGAAACTGTCTCCTTCGCTGGCGAAGTGGCCAAGACGTCCGTCTGCTCCACTGACACCATAGACGGTCGCGCCGCGGCAGACGGTCGCGCCGCGGCGCTTGACCTCGATCTGCCGCGTGGCAACGGTGAGGAGTGGAGCCTGAGCCTGCGCTTGACTGGCACGCGCTCCCGTCAGCGCCAACGCCGATGCGCCGGCCAGAAACGAACGACGGTCCACTCCAGCTTTCAGATTTCCAATCATCACGCCCTCGCATTCGCCGTGATCATCACGCGCATGGTCTGGCCCGCCGACGACCCTGAGTTGGTTCCGCACAGTCATCCAGATCTGCCCGCCGACCATTCGCACCTCGCTTCCGACCGCAGCGGCGGACGTCACGCCCATGCGTTCGTCATCGATGACGTTCATCGCAGTTGGCCGCGCTAGCGTCCCGAGGGGCGCGACTCCCGCGCTGACTATTGCAAAAAGCCTCTGGGGAAATCGGCGTAAATACTGCGCGCGCCAGTCGGGCCGAACCCGACCACCCCGAACGGTTCGGCAGCGAGGCCGGGGGCTTCCATGCCCGGCGATCCCACCGGCATTCCCGCGACGGCGATGCCGGTCAGGACCGGCCGCTCGCGCAAGAGCTTCAGGATGACGGGCGCCGGGACATGGCCCTCGATGACATATCCGCCGACCACCGCGGTATGGCAGGAGACGAGATCGTCGGGCACCGCGAACCGTGTCTTGATCCGGTCCATCGCGGTCTCGAGGCGAACATCCACGGTGATCCCCGCAGCAAGCACGTGATCGACCCACGCGCTGCAGCACCCGCATTGGGGGTCCCTGAACAACACCATGCCCGGCCTAGACCGAGCCTCCACGACGCCGCCTACGAGTACGGTCGCCCCGGCCAGTAATAATCGCCTGTCGATCATCGCAGTGAAATCCTTCTTGTGAAGCTCGCTGGTTTGCGGCCCGGTCGACGCCTTCGCCCGTGAGAACGATAGCAGGGTCACGGTTATTCAGCGTTGTGCGGTGCGAGAGACTCTGATGACCCGACGGCGAGGCCGAAGAGAAGCCCAAGGCGGTCCAGTAGTGGACTGTTCGCGAACATAAAAATCACCCGAGGTTTGCCCACATCAGACACGGGCCAAGATCGTCAGCGCGCTCCCACTTACTATTGCTCGCGTGTTACGGAATGTTTCTGATCTGGCGCGCAGTGCCCGCTGCATCTCCGGATTGCTCCACCGCCAGCGCTTCAATGGCGGTGCTCCTCAATGCTTCCTGGTCCATGGCTGCCATGACCGTGGAAGAAGTGAAGGAGAGGGCAAGCCAGCAGCACGAGATAGGGCACGGCGCCAAGCACGTGGCCCCAGTGCTCGCGGAGCACGTAGAAGCCGACGACAACTCCAAGGGAGATTATCGCCAAGGCGAGTTTTCGATTTGGATTGAACGCGCGCATTTGGAGATCTCCCGTTCTACGGCAAGGTGAATCTGACCCTGCCGGAAATGGCCTGGTTCAGATTGCCCTCTCGCGTAGGCGCGAGTCGCGAAAGTCCGTAAAGACTCACAGCGCGCTTCGCCTAACATGAGCCGGCAAGGAACTGGTACGAACCCGGTGCTTGGACTGCCCGAGGGTAGAGTTTTTGGGCTTTCATCACAGTAGTGGGCCGGGAGCGCCGGAGGGATGTCGCAGCCAGAGCGGGGGCTCCTCTCCAATGGCTCCGTGCGGCCCAATCCTCTCTATATTACCTGCGAGCGCGCGGGTGGCGTTTGCAGCACCACGAGACGCAGGAAGCCCTTCGTCGGGCCGCGTGCAGACGAGGTCGATCGCCTTGTTCGCGACGTCGGAAAGGATGCGGACGAAGGTCTCGCCCTCGGGAAAGCGCCGATGCTCGATCGCGCCCAGCTCCCACCCGCCGGCTTCCGCTAATCGGCGCGCAAATGTTTCGTTGCCGGGAAGCGGAAGAATCAGCCGCATACCGGGATTACCGATCGTTTGTAGGTTGCCGCTCATTTGTACCGCCTGTAGGAGCGCAGGAACTGGGCGTTGATCGCAACGATTACGGTGCTGGCCGACATGAAGACGGCGGCCACGGCGGGCGTCATCATGAAGCCTGTTCCGAAGGTGATGCCCGCCGCCATCGGTACGGCTATCGCGTTGTAGCCAGTCGCCCAAATAAGGTTCTGAACCATTTTTCGATAGGTGGCACGCGAGAGCCCGAGGATAGCCCCAACATCGCGCGGGTCGCTTCTGACCAGCACGACGTCGGCGGATTCCACGGCGACGTCGGTGCCCGCGCCGATGGCGATCCCGAGATCGGCCACCACCAGCGCGGGCGCATCGTTCACGCCGTCGCCGACCATGGCGACGGAGAGCCCGCGCGCCTGCAGTTCCTCGATCTTCTGTGATTTCTGATCGGGCAGCACCTCCGCGAAGTATTCGGTGATGCCGAGTTCCTCAGACACCGCCTTTGCAACGCCCTTGGCATCGCCGGTGAGCATGACCGAGCTGATCCCGAGGGATTTGAGTTCGGCGATGGCCTCCTTCGATTCCGGACGGATGATGTCGGCAAGCGCAAAGAGTGCGCGTGGCTCGCCGTCACGGACGAGAACGACGACCGTCTTGCCTTGTCCTTCCAACCGTTTGAGGCTGTCATGGGTGACGGCGTTGCCTTGCCGTGCGAGGTGGCCGGGGCTGACGATACGCACATCCTGGCCATCGACCCTGGCGACGATACCTTCGCCCGTGATGTTGCTCACCTCGCTGGCTCTTGGGATGGTCAGGTTGCGGTTCTTCGCCTCGGCGATGATGCCGTGGGCGATGGGGTGCTCGGACTGGCTCTCGGCCGCCGCCGCATAGGTCAGCTCGTCGTTCTCGTCGCCACCGGCAAGCAACACGATGTCGCTGACTCCGAAGCGGCCCTCGGTCAGCGTGCCGGTCTTGTCGAACACCACGGTATTGAGGTTGCGCGCCCGCTCGAAGGCGGCGCGGTCACGGATCAGAAGCCCATTGCCGGCTGACAGGGAGGTGCTGACCGCGACGACAAGCGGAACAGCGAGGCCGAGCGCGTGCGGACAGGCGACGACCATCACTGTCACCATCCGCTCCATCGCGAACGCGAGCGGCGCGCCCAATACCAGCCACCAGACGAATAGCGTCCCGAAACCGACCGTGAGCGCTATATAGGTCAGCCATGAGGCTGCGCGGTTCGCCAGGTCCTGGGTGCGGGACCGGGTGGCTTGCGCCTTCTTCACCAGGTCGATGACCTGCGCCAGATAGGTGGCGTCGCCGGTGGCGGTCACCTCGATGGTGACGGCATTGGCGCCGTTGATTGCGCCGCCGATGGCGGTCGCGCCGACTGTCTTGGAGACGGGGCGGGATTCACCGGTCAGCATCGCCTCGTTGAAGCCGGATGAGCCCTCGACGATCTTGCCGTCAACGGGCACCTTGGCGCCAGGACGAACCAGCACGCGGTCTCCCGGCTGCAAGGCCGAGATCACAACCTCGTGGGTCGTGCCATCTGCGTCAATCTTTGTCGCACTGTCGGGCAGGAGCCGGACAAGCTCCTCCAGCGCTCGCGATGCACCCATAATCGAGCGCATCTCGATCCAGTGCCCGAGCAGCATGATGGCGATCAGCGTCACCAGCTCCCAGTAGAATTCCTCGCCCGGAAAGCCGAAGGTGACCGCGGCCGAGAAGAAGTAGGCGGCCGAGATCGCGAGCGCGATCAGGGTCATCATTCCGGGTTGGCCCTTGCGCAGCTCGGAGATGAAGCCTGTCAGGAATGGCCATCCGCCATAGACATAGGCAATGGTCGAGAGCACGAAGAGGACGTAGCGGTCGCCCGGGAAAGCCAGTGCCTCGGCTATGCCGAACCAGTGCTGAATCATCGGCGAGAGCAGCAGGACCGGCGGTGTAAGGATCAGCGTCGCCCAGAAGCGGCGGCGGAAATCGGCCACCATAGCCGCGTGATCATGACCGCCATGCCATGCATGTTCAGAGTGTGTAGAGCCGCTGGCCGTGATGAGCTCGCCCTGTGTTGTCGATAAAGGATGGCCATTCCCGCCACCGTGCACACGGTGGTCGTGATGTTCGGAATTGGTGTGCGGCCGATCTGCTGTCATTCTGTCAGTCCTGAGTGGATGTTCGCGGCTCGAAACTGCCAATGGACTAATTCTGTTGCCTCGGGTGTCCTTGAGAGGAGTAGAGCTAGCAGGCATAATCGTTTTAGCTTCAATGACATGGCACCCCTCGAACCCACGAGCAGGCCACGATCAAAGAGCAGGCCACGGTCAAAAATCTCGCCGCGCTTTAGACGCGGGACCCGCCCGGCTCACCCGTCGCCTTCAAGCGTGCCCGGCCGTCACCTTACGCGCAGCCAAGTGCGTATCGTTCATGCCCTTCTCCGCCGAGTAGGGGGTAGAAAGCCGACAGCAATCGCTGTCCATGTCGAGATGCCAAGCAGCACTAGAATCGCTGCTGCAGCAGTTACACCGACGAATCCGCAGATAGGCCTTATCCTGCCGCGACGATTGCGAGACGTGCGGTCGTTTTCATGATCGGTCTCCTTTGTTGCCGCTGGTAGACGCTGCGAAATGCCAGGCGCGGTCTAGCCCTTCAAATTCATGGCTGACGATACGTGATACCGTTCGGCCCGCGGCCGACGCGGAAGGTTGCGACCACCACCCGCGTCGCCGCTTCGATGGCCGAAACCGTGCCATCTGTGATGTTGGTGACAAACACGAGCGTACCGTCGTCGCTGACTGCAACGCCGTGCGCGCCTTTGCCAGTGCGGATGGTGTCAACCACCTGACCGCTTGCTGTCTCGATTACCGACACGATGTCCGCAGGCTCGGCATCCGTACCTTGATTGGCGACATAGACGAAGCGTCCATCCGGTGTGGCATGGACTTGGATCGGCCCGCGACCAACGGCAATCGTTCCTATCTTCGTTCGAGTTGCAGTATCGATGATCGCCACGTTGTTTTCGTCGCGGAGCGATACATAGACGCGACTACCGTCCGGGGTAAACCCGACCTGAACCGGCGTTCGCCCCACCGGGATGCGGCCCACTTCGGCCAGATTGTCCGTGTCGATGACTGAGATGCTGCCGTCTTGGACATTCGCTACATAGAGTTCCCGGCCATTTGGACTGAGGCGCAAGCCGTGCGGGTAGCGGCCGGTGCTAATGGTTCGCACCACCACCCTTCGTGGGAGGTCTACCACGGCGATCGTGTTGTCGCCGGCATTGGTGACGAAGGCCCGCCGGCCAGCGCGATCAACGACGACGTGGGCTGGGTGCGTGCCAACCTGAATCGAGGCCATCGGCCCCGAACTCAGCTTGGCGGCATCGAACATAAGAAGCCGTCCCGTGGAAACTTTGTGACCATGTGCTGCGCTGGCGCTATGGCCGTGATCGTCACTGGCGGGCTGGCCAACAGCCAATAGCCGCGACCCGTCTGCCGTGGACTGGACGTTGTGGGGGGAGATCGGGATTGAAACGATTTCCACCCTGCCAGAGGCAAGATTGATCGTGCTGATTGAATTGCCTTGCTCGTCGGCGGTGTAGACAAACCCCTTTAGGTGCTGTTCTGAAGACGGCGACTGTTGAGCGCGCGCAACGCTCGTCCCCAGCGACAGCATCAACGCCAATGCTGTTGAGCTGAGTTTGAGTAAGAATCTTTGGGATGCCCCCTTCAATAGGATGAAAGCCCCCTGCTGTAACTGCTGTATAATGAAAGTCATATCGAGTGACTCCGCTCATATCTCGTGTAAACTGTTGTATTAATGTCGAAAATCATAGATATCATGGCCGCGTGGTGTCCATCTGCCACGAACGTTTGCATCGAATGCGATGGCCACTCTGCCGCGAGCGGGCACCCCGTGAGCGGATCGAGGCCACGCCAACACCCAGTTGAGCGCGATCAACGTCCCCTGGCGGCGGAGCTCGCTTGACAGGTAAGGGCGTCGGCCGAAGCGGCCTGTGCGCTTAGGAGCCTTGCGGGCGGTAGCAATGGAGAAGATCGGCCAGGTTCGCCCGATCTCTCATGAAATGGAGCTTCCTTGATTGCGGCAAAGACGCTAGCCCTCACAGCCAGGTTAAGACCGTGTTGTTTGGGGCACTCGAATGCCCCTCAGCGGGCGTTCTTTGCCAGCCACTCCCGCATTTCGGCGATCTCGCGCTCCTGGGCTGCGATTATCTCGTTGGCCCACTTTTTGGTCTGCTCGTTCGTCCCAAATTGCAGAACTACTCTCGCCATTTCGATCGCACCTTGATGGTGCGGGATCATGCCGCGCACAAAGTCGACGTCGGCATTGCCGGTAAAAGTGATCGCCATATCGCGATGCATCCTTGCGTTTGCCTCCTCATAGGCGCGGGTGGAAGGCGCCGCTGCGGTGGACGTCTGACCATGCCCTTGTGGGCCCGAACCAGTCATGGCGCCCATGCCCATCCCATGACTGCCCATCATGCCTTGCATCATCGGCATCATGTCCCGCATCATCGGAGCCATGCGCTCCATCATCTGTGCACGTTCCTGCGGTGAAGCCGCGCGCATGCGCTCCATCATCGGCATCATTTCGCGCATCGCTCGCATCATTCTGTCCATATCGGCAGCGGGAGCCGCCTGCTGTCCCGGAGGCTGACTCGCGCCGTGACCGGCGTGTGGATTCTGCGCGAGGCTCCCCGTGCTTGCAGCGGTCGCCAGCAACAATGCTATTGCCACGCGTTTGGCGACGAATTTGGCGGACATATTGAAGTCTCCCGTTCTGTCTGGACTAACTGAAGAAATGGACCTGCTTCGTTGCAGCGCGATCTCGAACGTGTAACGAAATATTACCATGGCTCAGAAGCGCGCCTGCGCTGTCGCGCCATCGGGCCCGATGATCTGAACCGCGCCCTTCACGCCGGACGGTACCGGCGCCGGCGCGGTACCAACCATTCGGTTCGATTGGTCGGGCTGCAGGGTGAAGCGTTGGGTGGTGCCGCCGACGACTAGGATCGCATTGGCGCGGTAGCCTTGCGTCGGGATGGCCTGGTCAGTGGCGTCAAAGAGGAACACCACGACTTGCGTCGTTCCATTCGCCAACAGTTCAACGTGATGGCGCGCGCCGGCATCGACTTTGAGCCCGCCATTCGGCCCGGGGCGCGGTTCATGCGCCAAAGCGGGGGCGGCGAGAGAAAGGCCAAGCAGCGCGGCGACGAGAAGGCGGGTCATTTTGGGCTCCGTATTGAGGATCAGAAGGATTCCAACGGTCTTGCGACCGTGGGGCCGCCGACGGTTGACCGCTCCGGTTCGCGGATCTGCGCCACAAGACGTTCGAGCGGCTTTCGGCCGTAGCGCAGAAACAGTGTTGGCGTTAGGAACGTGTCGAGCACGGTGGCTGTCACAAGGCCGCCGAAAATGGTGATGGCGACCGGATGCAGGATTTCCTTGCCGGGCGCTGAAGGGTCAATCATCAGCGGAACGAGGGCGACCCCCGCCGATAGCGCCGTCATAAGCACCGGGGTCAAGCGCTCAAGCGACCCGCGCATTACAAGCTCGGGGCCGAAGCTCATTCCTTCATGAATCGCAAGATTGATGTAGTGGCTGATCTTCAAGATGCCGTTGCGTGTTGCGATGCCGGTCAGGGTGATAAACCCGACCATGGAGGCGACCGACAGCGGCTGGCCTGCCAACCACAGCGCGGTTACGGAGCCAATCAACGCGAGCGGCACGCTCGCCATAATGATGGCCACGAACAGGACGGAACGGTACCGCGAGTATAGGATCGCGAAGATCATGGCGAGGGAGAGAAGGCTGAGCATACCGATCGTACGCATGGACTCTTCCTGAGCCTGGAAGGTACCTTCGAGACTGATGAAAAATCCCGTCGGCAACTGATGTGCAGCAATCAGTTGGCGGATCTGAGCCACCACGGTAGCCATGTCGGCCGCGCCATCTGTATTGGCCATGACCACGACGCGACGCTTCCCGTTTTCACGCAGAATCTGGTTCGGGCCGTCTGCCTCGACGACGTCGGCAATCTGGCGAACTGGAACCCATCCGACAGGTGTTTCGATCAAAAGATCCCCGAGGCCCTGCGTCGTTCGCCGCTCGTCCTGGAGCCGGACTACCACATCGAAACGACGATTCCCGTCGACGATCCTGGAGACGACGCGGCCATTGGAAAGTCGCTCGAGTTGTTCTGTGATCGCCGCTGGCTGCAACCCGTAGAGGGCCGCGCGCCGGTAGTCGACGATCACTTCGAGCTGTGGGATCCTGACTTGTTTTTCGACTTGAAGGTCGACGACGCCGGGGACGGCGGCCAGCTTCTGCCGCAGATCTTCGGCGAGCGACCGGATTGTGTCGAGGTCCTCTCCAAAGACCTTCAGCGCGATCTGGGCGCGGACCCCTGACAGCATGTGATCAAGACGATGGGATATCGGCTGTCCCATATTTGTTGTCGCGGGGAGCACGGACAATCGCGCGCGGATGTCGTTGATGATCTCGTTCTTGGAACGCCCGCTTGGGTGCAGGTCCACGTCGATCTCCGAGGAATGGACGCCTTCGGCATGCTCGTCTAGTTCGGCTCGTCCGGTTCGACGGCCAACCAGCTTCACCTCCGGGACCTCCATGATGATCTTCTCGGCGATCAATCCCACGCGGTGGCTCTCGGCCAGAGAAATTCCCGGATTGAAGAGCATCGATATGGTCAGCGTTCCTTCATTGAAGGGCGGTAGAAACGAGCGTGGTAGTTGGGTCGCAAAGGCGCCTGCGGCCAGCACGCCCGTTAGCGCCCCGGCCATCAACGTGCGTGGGTGGCGGAACGACCAGTCGAGAAGGCGGCGATTGCCGCGCTTCAACACCCGTACGACAAGCCCCTCATGATCATCGAGGCGCTTCAGCCCCGGGAGCATGTAATAGGCCATGACCGGAGTTAAAGTAATCGAGACTACAAGGCTTGCGAGAATGGAGATGATGTAGGCTTGCCCAAGCGGTGCGAATAGTCGTCCCTCAATGCCCGACAATGCGAATAGCGGGACGAAGACGAGGACGATGATCATCGTCGCGTAGACGATCCCCGATCGCACCTCCTGGCTTGCGGACACAACCACGTCGAACACCGTTCGCGGGTTGCCCTTTTCCCGGTTCTCGCGCAGGCGGCGGAAAATGTTCTCGACATCGACCACGGCGTCATCGACCAATTCGCCGATGGCGATAGCGAGACCGCCCAGCGTCATAGTGTTGATGGACAGGCCCATCAGATGGAAGACGATTGCGGTAATGAGGATCGAGACCGGGATCGCGGTCAAGGAGATCGCGGTGGTGCGGACGTTCAGCAGGAAGGCGAACAGGATGATCGCCACCACGACGATGGCCTCGAGGAGCACCTTCTTCACATTGCCTATGGACGTCTCGATGAAGCTGGCTTGCCGGAACAGGATCTGATCGGCGCGAATGCCATTCGGCAGTGTTGCGGTAATGTCTCGAACAGCCTGCTCGACCTGAGCGGTCAGCCGAATGGTATCGACGCCCGGCTGTTTTTCGACGGACACGATGACGGCTGACCGCCCCTGGAATCCCGCATCGCCGCGCTTATTTCTTGGGGCGAAAGAGACATCCGCCACTTGCCGTAAGGCGACCGGTTGACCGCCGACAGTAGCGACGACAATACTGCGCAAATCGTCCAGGTTGCGGGTGCGTCCGATGTTCCTAATGAGGAACTCCCGGCTGTATTGATCCGTGAAGCCGCCTCCCGTATTCGCACCAAATTGCGCCAGCGCCGCTTCCACCTGCGGCTGGGTCACCCCCAACATTCGCATAGCAGCCGGGTTGGGTGAAACTCGGTATTGGCGCACTTCACCGCCAATAGGAATCACTTGCGCGACACCAGGGATTGTGAGCAGACGGGGTCGGACTGTGAAGTCGGCCAGTTCGCGAAGGTCCATCGCTGAAACGCCGTCGGGCCCCGTGATGGCGATAAGCAAAATCTGGCCCATGATCGAGTTAATCGGCCCCATTTGGGGGACGACATTCGTCGGAAGCTGTGCCTGAACGAGCGACAGGCGTTCTGCAATTTGCTGTCGATTACGGTATATTTCGGTTCCCCAATCGAACTCGACATAGATGATCGATAGGCCGACGCCGGATGTTGACCGCACGCGGGCAACGCCCGGTAGGCCGTTCATCTGTGTTTCGATGGGGAAAGTGACCAACTGCTCGACCTCGGGCGGTGCGAGCCCCTCGACTTCCGTCATTATGGTCACTGTCGGCCGATTGAGATCCGGAAACACATCGACCGGCAGCTTGGTGACGGTGAACCCGCCGTAAACAATAAGTACGGCTGCGAAGGCCAGCACGAAGAGGCGATTGCGGAGTGACTGCGTTACGAGGAAATTGAACATCACTCGTGCCTCAGCGAATCTGGTTCAGGAGTTCGGCGCCTTGAGTCACGATCCGCTTTCCAGCCGCGATCCCCGAAACAATCAGCACGCGAGAGCCGTCAAGCGGCTCGACGCGCACTTCGCGTGGCAGGAAGCGCTCGGCATTGGTGTGCTCGTATACGATCGATTGGCCATTGGGACCGCGCAGTACGCTCGTCCGCGGAACGGCAATGCCGCTGCGTTCTTCTTGGGTAGAGGCCAGCACAGTTAGCAATTGACCGGCCCGCAGCCCGCTTGTGGTACCCTCGACGCTGAACTGGATCGGGATAGCCTGGTTTCGGTCTGCCAAACCGGAGCCTCGAAAGGCGAGCGACACGGTACGGCCGTCGCCCAGACGCCCGTTTGCCGAACCATTAATTGCATGGGCCTCAAAG
The DNA here is from genome assembly GCF_003046185.1 of Phreatobacter oligotrophus. Taxonomy (NCBI): domain Bacteria; kingdom Pseudomonadati; phylum Pseudomonadota; class Alphaproteobacteria; order Hyphomicrobiales; family Phreatobacteraceae; genus Phreatobacter; species Phreatobacter oligotrophus. The sequence goes on along the minus strand of NZ_PZZL01000022.1, from coordinate 4,853 downwards.
CTGAGAGCCTCAACCCAAAACCGCGATGGATCAATGATCTGGAAGATCACCACGTTCGGTTCGGCAATCTGGCCGGCAACAGCCTGTACCGCTGCGATTACACCGGTCACGGGAGCGAGCAGTCTCTCGGGTTCGCTCGGAGCTCGCTCAAGATTGGCGCGGCGAATTCGCAAACCCCTGAGTTCAAGTTCCGCATCTTCAATCTGGGCACGGGCCACAATGCTCTGCAACTGACGCAAACGCTCCAGACGGCGCTCTGCCAAAGCAATCTGCTGATCTAGTTCTCGAGACTGCTGCTGTTGTGTAGTTAGATCCGCAGCTCCGATCGCCGGCTGGACGTAGGCTAGCACATCGCCAGCGGATACTCGCGTTCCCAGCCGCGGAAAGCCACCGGTGGGAGGAGCCAAGCGCCCGGCTACTGAAGCCTGCACATAGCCGGCAGCACTTGGATCGGGGATCACCCGGGCGGGCAGTTCAACGGTGAGGGGGAACGTCTGCACCTCAGTCAAGAGCGTCCGCAATGCAAGAATGCGCTGCGTCGTCTTGGGCACAAAGATCGCTCCATCGGCGAAGCGCTGAGCGACATCCCTCTCGGCTATGGCGGGCGGCGTCCCCGTCACGCTTGATGCGTGACCAGCGGAAGGCAATCCAGTAACCACAGCAAGAAGCACGGCGGCCGCGGGCGCTCGATAGCGCCGCCGCGCAAAGCTCGCGGCGATCAGGCCGGCAATGAAAGACCCTCCACCTACCAACCACAGGCTCACATCGTTGTTCGCCAAGCGCGTGCCCATATCGCTCGCCCAGGCGGACCCCACGATCCGTTGCCACAATCCCGCCGAAGGAATCGTTCGCGCTGAAGGTTCTGGAATGGTCAAGGTTGCGGTGAGTACATCGACCGTGCCATTCGCTTCGACTGTGAACGCGAGGCCATAGCTACCCGGCTTGGTCAGCCAAGGGGCCTCCAGGAGATAGGCACCATCGGCCGTCGGCGCCGCCAGGCCGGTGCCCTCAGGCCCATCGACCTCGATCTTGGCATTCTCGACGGGTTGATTTTCCCGGAACGTATCGAGGTAAATCCGTAGCCGGCCGGAGCGGGCAATTGCAACGAGTTCGAAATCGGTCGAGGAAGCATCTGCGCGAGGCGCGATTGTGACGGATACTGGCGGCGGCGGTGCCCCATGATCGTGCCCTTCGTGAGCGGCAATGGGCGATGAAACCAGCAGAGCCGCAATGATCAAGAAGCATCGAAAACGGCGGGGGGAATCAGCATTCATGGCAGATCCGGTCGCAGACTGTGTCACCTCATCAGACTAAACGGGGTTCTGCAGGGATAAATTTCTGTTTTGTAACACAACATTTCACGCTGACGGTGACGGCTTTGGGAGACGAACCGTTGCGATCAGGCCGCCATCGACATGATTGTGCAGGGACAATGAGCCCTCATGTCCCTCGATGATCGCGTGGGCAATGGTGAGCCCCAGTCCGAAGCCACCAGTCTTCTGATTTCGTGACGGCTCGAGCCGAACGAAGGGTGCAAGAGCACGATGAACTTGTTCAGGCGCAATCCCCGGTCCGTAGTCACGAACGGACACGACGACCTGATCTGGGCGGTCGTCAACCTGGACCTCGGCGCAGTGACCGTATTTGACGGCATTTTCGATCAGGTTGCCGAATGCCCGTTTGAGGGCAAGCCGCCGACCTGGCACGTTGGCGTTGGCTGATCCGGCGAGGTTAACCGCCAACCCTCGGTCGGAAGCGTCGTCGGTGATTGTGCCGAGGATTGCGAAGATGTCGACAGGTCGGATCTCCTCATCGGCCCGGTCTCCGCGCAGGAACGCGAGCGTCTGATCGAGCATCCTCTCCATTTCGTCGAGGTCTGCCGCGATGGCAGCACGTGCTCCTGGATCGGCGACGTCTTCGACGCGAAAGCGCAACCTTGTAATGGGGGTCTTGAGGTCGTGTGATACAGCGGCGAGAGCCTGCGTCCGATCATCGATCAAGCGGACAATCCGCCTCTGCATATCATTGAACGCGACTGCGAGCTCCCTGACCTCCCGCGGGCCTCTTTCCGGCACCAGGACAGCGCTCTTCCCGCGATAAAGGTGCCTCGACGCTGTCACGAACCCGGTCAGGGGACCAGTGAGCCAGCGCACCAGCATCAACGAGATGACGATCGCGCCGAGAGCCATCAGCGTCGTGGACAAGAGCGTCCCGTGCCCGGCTGGGACGCGAGGACTCCAGGCGACAAGGCCCACGTTGACCCAGGACGAGTCGGGCAAGCGAATCGAGATCAATGCGAGATGCGGATCATCGGCGACCCTGCGGTTCGCTCCGATGATAAGTCCATCCCCGTCAATTTCCGGCGCTATCTCCCGTAGTCGCCGCCCAAGGGTTTCCCATTTGGCGGACCCGGAACCGCCAGAAACCGCGTGCTCGGTTCTGCTCAAGTGGGCTGCGATTGGTCCGCCGGAAAGCTCGTGCGCAACCGTTTCCCGTTCATTCTCTGGCACACGCATCACGGCCCGCTTGATGGCGAGCAGTTGGTCTGCCAGCCGAGCCTCGTTCGCCAGATCGAGCTCCCGAGCGAGGCTATGCTGATAGGTCCAGATACTGGCCAGATGGACCAGGCCAATTCCCAGCACGACGACAAAAACCACCCGAATAGCGAGGCTATCAAAGCGCCTCCACCATCCGATCAGAGCTCGTGGTCCTACATCAGCCACGTGTCACGTCCGCCGCGAAGAGATAGCCAGCTCCTCGCACCGTCTTGATCAAATCTTCAGCTCCGTTCAGCTTCCGACGCAGGCGGCTGACCTGAACATCGACGGATCGATCAAAAGCCTCGATCGCCCGGTTCGGTGCCGCATCCAGGAGGAAATTGCGACTCAAGACCCTCTGGGGCGCTTCAAGGAGCGCCAATAACAGATCATACTCTCCCGTAGAGAGGTCGACGACGACCCCATTCGGATCAACCAGTTCCCGCTTGAGTGTATCGAGCCGCCATCCAGCGAACAAAAACGCCCGCCCGGCTCGTCCTGGCCGGTCCGCGTCCTGGCCCCCAGCGCGTCGCAATACGGCGTTAATCCGCGCCAGCAGTTCGCGAGGATTGAACGGTTTCGTCAGGTAGTCGTCGGCCCCTACTTCGAGGCCAACGATCCTATCGGTTTCCTCGCCCTTCGCGGTAAGCATGATGATCGGGACAGACGATGTCCGGCGCAAGTCGCGGCATAGGTCGAGTCCACTTCGGCCTGGCAACATGAGGTCAAGGATAATGAGATCGATGGCGCTACGGCTCAGAAACTCCTCCATCTCCAAACCGTTTCGAGCCGTATGCACACGAAAGCCGTTCAAGCGGAGGAACTTCGCGACGAGCGAAAGGATCTCACCGTCGTCGTCCACGACCAAGACTTCGAACTGGGAATCCAAAGGATCTTTGCGTGTCAATGTCTCCACGAGCGGGTTTCGTGCCATCGTAGAATTGTATGCTGGACCATTATGATCTGCTATTGCGCTATTGTAACAGTTTGTTTCAATTGACGGCGGGTTACGGATTGCGAGATCTGGTGAGGCACGGATTATGTAGCGAGCTTTCCTATCAGCATTCCATTTCGCCGCCGTGAACCCACCTCCGACGCTGACTAATGAAGAAGAGGCCCCGTAGGAGCCTCTTCCTTGTCACCTTAGAAGGCGCCGCCGATCGCTGGTGCGGCCGGCGAGTAGTTCGTGGCGTCGTTGCGAAGGACAGCCCGACCTTCCTGCTGGCGAGGCGCGCGGGTCATCTCCTGCCGACGGATCGCTTCGACCCCCGAACGAATGCCCCTCTGTGCGTCAAGGAACTCATGCCGTTCACGCTCCTCGGGCGACAACGTGCTCGGAAACGGCCCTCCCGCCATTGCGGCACCCGAGATTGCGAGGAAAGAAAGCGTCGCGAGAACGCGGTACATGATCAATCTCCAATTTGCGAAGACCTTGTTGGTCTACGGAAGCGATCTTGCCCCGATCATTTTGCGCGAGTGTCTCTCAACCATGACCAAACTTTCGATCTCTGAAACAAATTATTGCCGCAGCTCATGCGAACTTAGGTGCACCTTCGTTCGTCCAGCCGAACCAAGGCGTGTAACGCTTAATGGCGGTTATCCGAAGCGGGCCATCTTCGGTCAAGATTGGCGCTCCGCACCAACATAGGTCGCAAATACCGAGGTGCGACTACCGTGAAAAAGAAGGACCTCGTATCGGTCTGGATCTACCCCTTCAACTTCCATTCCAGGGGATCCGACTGGCATGCGAGGCACCGCCAGCCCGGTGGCATAAGGTCTGGTATCAAGAAGTCGCAAAATCTCCCCCGCGGGAACATGTCCTTCCAACAGGTAGCTGCCAATGACCGCAGTATGGCAAGAGCGCAGCTCCGGGGGCACGCCGAGCTCGGTCTTTTTCCTGTTCATTTGGGCAAGCATTTGGACATCCGTCTCAAAACCCGCCGCCTGGATGTGATTGACCCAGCCCCCGCAGCAGCCGCAATTCTCGTCCCGGTAGACAACCATACGCGGGCGATTCGCCAGGCTCCTCCTCCCAGTGGAGAGAAGGGCTGGTGCACTGAGAACCACCATCAAGCTTCTTCGTGAGATTACCATTCTTGCCTCCAGCGTCAGTGGCGTGCGTTTGAGTGGCGGTCCACAAACTAAAGCGCTACCCGTTTCTAGGCCAGCCAGAGCTGGAATCTTCCGGGTTAGGGCTCATTCTCGGGAGGGCGCCGGAGAGTGAACCGCCCCGGTTTTGCCGGAGGCCGGTTGTCTTAAGTTATGCGGCCATCGCTGTCTCTGCCAACGAGGCGTAATAGCGTTCCTCGGCTTCGG
>NZ_PZZL01000021.1 GCF_003046185.1 Phreatobacter oligotrophus | reverse complement strand
ATCTATCGCGAGGTGAAGGTCAACGCCATCGGCGGCGGCACCGAGGAGATCATGAAGGATCTCGCCAGCCGCCAGATGGGGCTGTAGCGGGGCCTTGAGGCCCCGCCGCTGCGTCAGTGGTGGTGATGCTCGCCGGCCGGGGCCTGGCGGGCGCCAAGGCCCCCCACCGCGAGGTCGATCTCGACCTTGCCGGCGGTCTCGAATTCCAGCGTCACCTTCACCGTCTGGCCCTCGGCGAGCGGGCGATTGAGCCCCATGAACATGACGTGCAGCCCGCCGGGCTTCAGCTCCACCGTCTGGCCGGGCGCGATGGTGAGGCCGCCGGTGACCGGGCGCATGGTCATCACGCCGTTCTGCGTCGCCATCTCATGGATCTCGACGCGTTCGGCGAAGGCGGCGCTGCCGCCGACCAGACGGTCGGGGGTCGAGCCAGTATTGGTCACGGTGAGATAGCCGCCGGCGACGCGGGCGCCGCCCGGCGTCGCACGCGTCCAGGCCTGGGCGATGCGAAGCGACCCGACTTCCACTGCCGCAGGGGCGGGAGCGGATGCCGCGACGATGCGCAGCGCCGGGGCGGGCGAGGCGAGGCGGGCCTGGCTGCCGGCGACGGGGATTTCGGTCCAGCGATGCTCGCCACCGGCGCAGGTCTGCACCACGGGGAAATGCACGGTGCCGGCCGCGGCCAGCGAGCCGTCGATCTGCCCGATGAAGACGAACTCGTCATAGTGCTCGTTGGGCAGCGAGCCGCCGGACCAGCGGATCTCCTGCACGCCCTGGCGAACCTCGCGGCCGTGATTGGTATAGGCCCGCTGATAGGGCCGCACCGTCGTGGCCAGCGTCCAGCCGGGCTTCGGCTGCGGCTTCACCGAATGCACCCCTTCCGGGATCGTCACGGTGATGCCGGTCGTGGCCTGCGTGCCGCAGCCATGGGGCACCCGCAGCACCGCCTTGTAGGAGCCGGGCGCGGCCGAGCCGGTCTCCAGCGTGATGTGTGCGGTCGCGGGACTCGCGACGAAGAAGGCCAGCAGGGCGGCCGGGACCAGGCGGGGGGCAATCAGGCGAGACATGGCAAGACCTTGGATCAACGGAAGGCGACGGGAACGGTGAGGGGCATGGCCGCCGGGCCGTATTCGGCCGGCAGCGGCGGGAAGGGGGCGGCGCGCCGGACCATGGCGACGGCGGCCTGGTCGACGACTGAATTGCCGGAGGAACTGGCGAGGCTGACGCCGCCTGCCGCGCCCGACCGGAGAATGGAAAAGCGCACCACGGCGCGGCCAGTCTGGCCCGCGCTGGCGGGCTTGGCGCGGTGGAGCTGCGCCATGACGAGCGCAAGATAGCTCGGCGGCGGCGACGAGGTTCGCGGTGTCGCCCGGGAGGTCACCCCGCGCCCCTCCGAGGCTGACGATGGCGGGCTTGGCGGACGCGGCGGGGCGGGCCGGGCGACCCGCTCGCGCGGCGGCTGTTCCCGCGGTTCCTGGCGGCGCACGACCGGCCGCGGCGGCTCGCGGCGCGGCTGGACGATGGGCGGCGCCGGGGTCGGCACGGCCACGGGCAGCGGTGGCGGCGGGGTCAGTTCCGCCGACAGCGCCGGAAGCTCTGGTGGCGGCTCGATGACGATGGGGCGCTCGACCGCCGGCTCCGGAGGCTGCCGCGGCGGTGGGGCTTCCGCGACCTCCACCGGAGGCGGTGGCGCCTCGGCGACGGGGGGCGGCATGAGATCGGCAGGAAGAGGGATCTCCTCCATCGGCGGCAGGGCGATCTCCGCCGACGCCGTGTCCGGCGGCTGCTCCACCGGCATCGCCTCGCTCGCCGCCGCAGCGGCGGCCGGCGGCGGTTCGGCATCCGCCTCGACCATCTCGACCTCCACCGCCGGCATGTCGGCCCGCTGTGGTGGCGTGGTGGTCATGGTCATGAAGGCGGCGATGACGACACCATGCAAGGCGACCGAGGCAATGGCGGTGACCCCGAGCAGCAGCCGCCAGCGGGACGCCACGGTGACGGCCGTGCCCTCCGGCACCACCGGCAGCGGCGCGGTCTCGGCGGACGGGGCCGCTGCCAGCGCCGCCACGGCGGGCGCCACCGCGCCCGCGACCGACTCCGCCGCGACACGCACGGCCGGGACCGCGACCCCTTGCGGGGCCGGCGCATCCAGCACGGCGATGTCGGTGTCGAGGCGCATGGGGGTCCTGGCGCGGGACGGGGGAGAGCCGGGGCGCTGACGCCCCGGCCGATGATACAACATTACATCAGAACTTCACGCGGACACCGCCATAGATGCTGCGCCCGGCGCCGGGATAGAAGGTCGCGGTGCTCGCCGAATTGTACTGCACCACCGGACCGAAGTCGGAAATGTAGCGCTTGTCCGCGATGTTGCGGATGTCGACGAAGGCTTCCCCGCCATTCGGCAGCTTCGCCGCCGCGCTCACCCCGAACAGCGCATAACCCGGCACGCGGAACGTGTTGCGATAATCGACGATCGCGCCCTGAGGGACGATGTCGATGGCCGGCGTGATCGAGAAGCCGGCGGGATGGGCATAGGTCAGCGAGGTCCGCAGCACGTGCTCGGGCACCAGCGGCAGGCGGTTGTTGCCGTAGGTCGGATCGTTCACGAAGCGGAAGTCGGACCAGGTCCAGACCTGCTTCAGCGTCAGGCGGTCGCCGTTCCCCGTGAGGTTGCGCGACAGGTCGACGCTCGCCGCCATTTCCACGCCCTGCAGCTGGGTGCGCGGCGCGTTGAAGGTGGAGGCGGGAATGCCGACGCCCACGTTGAACTGCAGCATCTGGTTCCGCAGGTCCGCCCGGTAGGCGGTCGCCTCCCAGGTGAAGGCGCCATAGCGGCCGCGGGTGCCGACCTCGTAGGTGGTGCCGGTCTGCGCCTTCAGCGGCACGAAGGCGGTGGTGGTCGCCGTCGTCTGCGTCAGGTCGGAGAAGTCCGGCACATCGGAGGAGCGGGTGATGTTGGCGAAGACCTGCACGTCGCGCAGCGGCTCCCACAGCAGGCCGACGCGCGGATTGACGCCGGAATAGGTGACGCCCGTGTCCACCGCCACCGGCAGCGTGTTCATGTTCAGCGTGCCCGAGAAGTCGCGCTTCGCCACATAGGCCTTGAGGCCGGCGGTCAGCGCCAGCTGCGGCAGGACGAAGAAGCGGTTCTCGAACCAGGTCTCGTAGTTGGAGGCGAGCTGGCGGGCATTGACCGTCTGGGCGCCGCGCACGGCGTTGCCGGCATTGACGAACTGCAGGGCCTGGTTGTTGCCGGCGAAGATGCGCGCGCCGACGATCAGGTCGTTGCGATAGCCGCCGAGGTTGAACGAGCCGGTGAAGCGCGGCGAGATGCCATAGGTCCAGCCGTCCTGGTCCAGCACCTGGAAGATCGGGTGGTTCAGGTGCTTGTGGATCGCCCAGGAGGTGATGTCGAGCTGGCCGAAATCCAGCTTGATCGAGGTGACGTTGGCGAAGCGCTGCACATAGGTGTTGCGGGCCTGGTCACCGGAGAGCGCGGTGGCGGCGGCCTGGCGCGGATTGGTCATCGCCGCGCCATAGGTGAGCGAGCCCGGCAGCTTCACGTCCGTGTAGTAGGCGCCGAAGTAGAACCGCGTTTCGACCCGGTCCGAGATGCGCCGGCCGACATTGGCGTTGAAATGCCCGAGGGTCTGCTGCTCGTGGGCACGCCAGCCGTCCGAATGGGTGACGGTGCCGGAGGCGTGGAAGTCCCAGTCGCCCATGACGCGCGACACCGAGCCATGGCCACGGATCGTGCCGAAGGAGCCGGCCTCGATGCTGAACACGTTGGGCGCGGTGGCCGTAAAGGCCGTCGGCGTCACGAAGTTGATGGCGCCGCCCAGCGTCGAAGAGCCAAAGGGCAGGGCATTGCCGCCGCGGAACACCTCGATGGCGCGGAGCGCCAGCGGGTCGATCTGGTAGAAATCGCCGGAGCCGTCGGCGAGGTTGGTCGGCACGCCGTCCTGCAGGATCTCGATGCCGCGGGTGTGGAAGGCGCGGGCAAGGCCCGAGCCGCGGATCGAGAGCCGGATCTCCTGGCTGTAGCGGTTCTGCACGAGGATGCCGGGCGTGTCCTGGAGGACGTCGCGCAGGGTCGTCGCATAGGTGTTGCGGGTGGTCTCGGCGTCGATATGCGAGACCGAGCCGGCCGTGCTGTTCACGGCGCGACGCTGCGTCTCGATGGCGGGGGAGGTGAGGCTGCCGCCGCTCCCCGTCCCGGAGGGCTGACCCTCGATGGTGATGGTCGGCAGTTCGGTGGTCTGGGCCTGCGCGACGGCAATGGCGAGCGGCGAGGCCGCGGCAAGGGCGAGAAGCCCCGCACGCGTCGGAGAGATGCGGTTCATGAGGGTGCGTTTCGACGTGGGATGACGACGCGGGACGGCGCGAGGGCCGCTCCCGAAGGTTCAGGTCGTGATCAGACGGCGAAAGGGGGTGCGCGCGGTGGCCGCGTGCCGATCCAGCCCTCGAAGGAGCGGACAGGCGCGAGCAGGGCGGGGCGGGCGAGGGGCGGCGGGGCCGGGACGGGCTCGGCGACGGGCACGCCCTCGGAGACCGGCGGCGTCGCCATGGCGGTGCCGGCCTGGCAGAGGCCGCAATGCTGGGCGGTCTGCGCCTTGGTGACCGGGCCGGAGCCATCGGCGGCGATGCCGGTGCCCTCCATGGTGCAGATCACCACGAAGCCGGAGGATTCCAGCCCGCTGGCAGCCCGCGCGATGGAGCCGAGCATGCCGGTGGCGGCGATGACATAGATCAGCGTCGCAGCGAGAACGCTGCGCGCGATCCGGAACCTGCCGCCACGGAAAAGCCACATGCCTGTCTGCTACCGCCTGATGCGCGGCGAAGTCAATCGCCGGTTGCGACGGGTCAGGCCGGCGTGGCGGCGGCGCAACGGCGCAGGGCCTCGTCCGCACCGCTGGCGGCCAGCCGCCCCATCTCGGCGATCAGCACCAGACGTGTCGCGCCAGGTTCCGCCCCCGCAGGTGCAGGGCCGAGCGTCGCCCGGTCGCCGACGAGCTGGAACAGCATCGGCCGTCCCGGATGTTCGGCGAAGGAGACGAAGCCCTTGGCGCGGACGAGGTGGGGGGCGAGCCGCGTCATCGCCTGCTGGAAGGCCGGCAAAGACAGGGGCTCGCGGCTTTCGAAGGTCGTGCTCTCGAAGCGCGGCGTGGCAAAGCGGGCCCGCTCCGCGGCGCGAGGGTCAGGCGCGACGGGCTGATGGCCGGTGCCGGCGAAGGCGAGTTCCGGGGCAAAGGCGCCGGCGCTGACGGGGAAGATGACCCGCTCGGCTTTCACCCCCGCGAGAGCCGACCGGGCGCGGGCAAGGCCCGCCTCATCCACGAGATCCGCCTTGTTCAGCGCGACGATGTCGGCGCTCGCCACCTGCGACCGGCACAGCGCATCGTCGAGCAGCGAAGGATCGGCGGCGAGCGCGGCGGCATCGGCCACGGCGATCACCGTCTCCAGCGGCGCCTCGCGCCAGACCACAGGGTCCAGCAGCGTCCGCACCACCTCCGCCGGGTCCGACACGCCGCTGGTCTCGATGATGATGCCTTCGGGGCACGGGTCGCGGCGCAGCAGGCTCGACAGGGTTCGCAGGAGGTCGCCCTGCAGCGAGCAGCAGATGCAGCCATTGGCGAGGCTCATCACCCCGTCGGCATTTTCGGCCACCAGCGCCGCGTCGATGTTCACCGCGCCGAAATCGTTGACGACGGCGGCGAGCCGCCGCCCGTCCGCATGGGTGAGCAGGTGGTTGATCAGCGTCGTCTTGCCGGCGCCGAGGAAGCCGGTGACCAGGATGACCGGAACGGCCATCGCCGCCTCAGGCGCCCTTCACCGGACGCCGCACCGGCTTGCCGGGACGCGCCTCGCGCACCAGCGCGCCGTCGGTGATGACGGCCTCGCCATTGACGATGACGTGGCGCATGCCCTCCGCCGCGCGGTTCATCGCCTTGAACTCGGCGCGGTCGGTGAGGCTGTCCCAGTCGAACACGGCGATGTCGGCATCGGCCCCGACCGCGAGCCGGCCCTTGCTGCGCATGGCCGGCGTGCTGGGGCCAAGGATCTCGGCCGGGATCAGCGTGCATTTGGCGATGCCGTCGATCAGCGGCAGCATGGCGCGCTCGCGCACATACTGGCGCAGGAAGCGCGTGAAGGTGCCGGACGAACGCGGATGCGAGCTCGTCCCCTCGGGCAGCGGCCAGGCATCGCCGTCGTAGACCGAGCCGTCCGGATTGGTCCAGGGCATGGCATCCGAGGCGATGGCCCCGCCGGGATGCAGGATCGACACGTCGAGCAGGTCGCGGTGGCGCGGATTGGCCTCGACATCGAGGAAATGCCAGAGCACCAGCGAGCCGGGATCCTGCGCCTGGGCGGCCAGCAATTCTTCGCGGTTGTGGAAAGTGCGCCCCGTATCGACCATCTCGATGGCCTCATAGGTGCCGCCGGTGCGCTCCTTGAACTGCGGATCGGCGAAGAAGGTGGCGCCCAGCACGGTCGAGCCGGTGCCGTAGGGATAGGCCTCGACGGTGATGTTGAGGCCCTGCGCCTGCGCCTTGGCGATCAGCCGCGACGCCTGCTCCACGTCCTGCAGGCTGGTCGAGTTGAAGTGGCAGATATGCATGTGCGCGCCGCTCGCGCCCGCATAGCCGACGAGGCGGATATAGGCCTCCACCGAACTGCGCGGATCGACATTCGAGGCATAGGCGACATGGGTATAGGTCGGCACGGCCCGCTCGGCGGCGAGCTGGCACACCGACGTCATTTCCTTCACGCCCGCGCCCGGCGCATAGGCATTGAGGATGCCGATGCCGATGGCGCCCTCGTCCAGGCCCTGGCGCAGGCGGGTGAGGATCTCCTTCACCTCGGCGTCCGAGGCGACGTTCTCGATCCAGCGCTTGTCGTTGGAATTGCGGCCCATGAAGGCGAGGTCCGCCTCGGGCTCGGCCCCGATCATCGCCGCGATGCGGGCGAAGACCCAGTTGGCGGCGGTGCCGTAGTTCAGCACGCGGCCCTTGCGCGCCTGGTTCTCGTACCAGAGCGCGACGGGCAACACGCCGGCCTCGAGCTCCAGCGTGGTTGTGACGCCATCGAAGGCCTGCATCCGGTCCGCCGCGACCGTCTGGCCATGGGCATGGAGGTCGATGAAGCCGGGCGTGACGACGAGGCCGCCGGCGTCGATCTCGCGCCGTCCCTCGCCTGCCACGGTGCCGACGGCGGCGATCTTGCCGGCCGTCACCGCGATATCGCCAGTCCCGTCCCGGCCGCTCGCCGGATCGACGATACGCCCGCCGCGAATGACGAGGTCGAAGGGGCCGGAGGTGGAGGTCATGGGCAGGGTCCGGGATTGGTGAGATGACAGGCTTCCGATCCTAGAATCGGTCTTGGCTAAGTCGAGACGGCCCGGCGGGCGGCTGCCGCGCGGCCCCGACATGGTGCATAAATCCACAATCGGGGACCGGGGGAATTTTCAGTGCTGGTTAAGACATGTTGGGCATCCTCTCGGCCCAAAGGTCCCGTGGATGACGACGCATCTCGAAGACGCCCTGAAACCGATCAACCAGATGATCGGTGCCCTCGCGCCCAAGCTGCGTGGGGCGCTGGTCGAGGAGCTCGTTGACGAAATTTCCCGCGAGCGGCCGAGCGCGGCCTCGCGCAAGGCGCTCGTGCTCGACAACATCGTGGCCGAGGCGCTGCGCGAAGCGCCGATGCCGACCCGCGTGCGCGCCTCGCCGAAGCTGGCCCGCTGCTCCTCCGCCCTGCCCGAGGCCGCCACCACCCTCGCCTGCGATGTCATCGCGGTGGCCGAAGCCATCCTGTCGGCGCCCGATCTCACCGACGACGTCATGCTGAAGGTCTGCGCCGCCGACCGGCAGGAGCACATGCAGATCATCGCCAAGCGGCAGCGGGTCTCGGCCCTGATCGCCGAGACCATCGTCCAGCTGGGCGAGGCGGCGACCGTGCTGGTTCTGGTGCGCAATATCGGCGCCCAGCTCACCGCCGAGGGCTTTGCCCGCATCGTCGACAGGCATGGCGGTGATGCCGCCGTCCGCTCCACCCTGGCGCAGCGCCCGGATTGCCCGCCCGACATCGCCAGCAAGTTTACGTCGCCCGCGGCGAGCCAGGTGCCGACCGGCGACGAGCTTCTCGCCCAGCTCCAGGCCCTGGCCGAGGAGCGGCAGATCGTGCCGGCCATGGACCTGCTGATGCGCTGCATCGGCCGCGATCGCGATGCCGGCCGCAAGATTCTGGAGCGCGACGACGAGAAGGCGCTTGGCGCCATCTGCCACATCGCCGGTGTCGATGCCGAAACCTACGAGGTCCTCGTCCATGCCTGGCGCGTGGCGACCGGCAAGCCCCTCACCGACGTGCACAAGTCGCCGGTGCGCTTCCGCCTCATGCGGCCGGCAGAAATCGATCGTGTGCTGGCGCGCCTGCCGCTCGCCCGCATCCGCGCGGGCGAACCGGCTCCGGCCTGAGCCTCACTCCGCTGCGGCCTGGTAGCGCTGCAGCGGCAGGTCCAGTTCCATCCAGACATCGAGCAGCGCCGCCGCGAGGTCGTCGACCATCGCGTCCGTATGCGCCGGGCCGGGCGTGATGCGCAGACGCTCGGTGCCCTTCGGCACGGTCGGATAGTTGATCGGCTGGATGTAGATGCCGTGGCGGCGCAGCAGCAGGTCGCTCGCCGCCTTGCACTTCTCGGCATCGCCCACCAGCACCGGCACGATATGCGTGTCGCTGGTCATGACGGGCAGGCCGGCCAGCGACAGCACGCGCTTGGCCCGCGCCGCCTGGCGCTGCTGCATGTCGCGCTCGACCGACGAGGCCTTGAGGTGGCGGATGGCGGCGGCAGCCGCCGCGGCGACGGCCGGCGGCAGGGCGGTGGTGAAGATGAAGCCCGGGGCATGGCAGCGCACCGCGTCGATCACCGCCGACGAGCCCGCGATATAGCCGCCCATGACGCCGAAGGCCTTGCCGAGCGTGCCCTCGATGACGTCGAGACGGTGCATCTGGCCGTCGCGCTCGGCAACGCCGGCGCCGCGCGGGCCGTACATGCCGACCGCATGGACCTCGTCGATATAGGTCATGGCGCGATGGCGCTCGGCGAGGTCGCAGATCGCGCCGATCGGCGAGACGTCGCCGTCCATCGAATAGACGCTCTCGAAGACGATGAGCTTGTTGCGCTCGGGGCCGGCCGCGATCAGCAGCTCCTCGAGATGGGCGAGGTCATTGTGGCGGAAGATGACGCGCTCGCAGCCGGACTGGCGCACGCCCTCGATCATCGAATTGTGGTTCAGCGCGTCCGACAGGATGAGGCAGTCGGGCAGCAGCTTGGCGATCGTCGAGATGCCGGCCTGGTTGGAGATGTAGCCGGAGGTGAAGACGAGGGCCGCCTCCTTGCCGTGCAGGTCGGCGAGCTCGCGCTCGAGCTCGACGATCGGATGGGAGGTGCCGGAAATGTTGCGGGTGCCGCCGGCGCCGGCGCCCATGGTGATCGCCGTCTCGGCCATGGCGGCCGTCACCGTGGGGTGGTGGCCCATGCCGAGATAGTCGTTCGAGCACCAGATCACGACGTCGCGTTCACCGTCCGGGGAGTGCCACGTGGCTTTCGGGAATTGCCCGACCTTGCGCTCCAGATCGGCGAAGACACGGTAGCGCCGCTCGTCCTTGAGGCGGTCCACGGCGGATTGGAAGAACGCGGTGTAGGTCATGGCTCGTCCGGTCTGTGCGAGCCCCGGCAGACGTCGGGGGATACCGGACTGTGCAGGCACTCGTCCGGCGTGGCCTTGACGTCGATCAAGACCGGGCGCCCGTTTATCACCATTCCAATCTAGGGCGCCACCGCTGTGCGGCAAATACCACTCACAAACCGTTCAACCGCATCAGCGCCTCGAAGTGCTTCGTGGCCTGATACTCCAGCACCTGCATCCATTCGCGCGCGGTCTGGCGGGCCTGCTCGGCGGGAATGATCTTCAGCGGCAGGCCGGTGGACTGGGCGAGCACCTGCTGCTTGCAGGCCCGCTCCAGGTAGTAGAGGTCGTCGAAGGCGATGCCGACCGTGGGGCCGCCGATGGTCACGCCGTGATGCTCGAGGAAGATGATGTCGGCGTGCGGATTGTCCTTCTGCGCCTGGGCGATGCGCTCGCCTTCCTCGGCATTGAGCGCCACGCCGCCGAAGCCCTGATAGGCGGTGCGGCCGAGGAAGCGGCAGGCCGTCTGGTGCGCCATTTCCAGCTTGCCGCCCTCCACCATGGTGAGCGCGGTCGCATAGGGCATGTGGACGTGCAGGATCGCCTGGTGGCGCGGATTGGCGCGATGGCCGGCAATGTGGATGTTGCGGGCGGTGGCCTCGACCTCGCCCCAGCCCTCGTGGATCTGGCCCTCGCCGTCGATCAGCAGGATGTCGTCGGGCCGCATCTCGCCCCAGTGGATGCCATAGGGATTGATGAGATAGCGCTCGTCGGGGCCGGGCACGACCACCGAGAAATGGTTGCAGATGCCCTCGTTCAGCTCCTGGGCCGCGGCCAGCCGCAGGGCGGCCGCGAGCTCGCGACGCAGGGTCTTGATGTCCTTGTGGGTCGACATGGGCGCTCGGGTCCGCTGACAAAGGAAAGCGCCCGCGACAGGGTCGCAGGCGCTCGGGACAATGCCGCTGGCGGCCCTCAGGCCGCAACCCTCATTTGGGCGCGAGCACCATGATCATCTGACGGCCCTCGAGCCGCGATTCCTGCTCGACCTTGGCGATGTTCACCGTGTCGACCTTCACCCGGTCGAGAACCTTCACACCGAGATCCATATGCGCCATTTCGCGGCCGCGGAAGCGCAGGGTGACCTTCACCTTGTCGCCTTCCTCGAAGAACCGCTTCATCGCCTTCATCTTCGTATCGTAGTCGTGATCGTCGATGCCGGGACGCAGCTTGATCTCCTTGACCTCGACCGTCTTCTGGTTCCGGCGGGCCTCGGCGGCCTTCTTCTGCTCCTGGAACTTGAACTTGCCGTAGTCCATGATCTTGCAGACGGGGGGCACGGCGTTCGGCGCCACTTCCACCAGGTCCAGGCCGGCTTCGACCGCCATCTGGACGGCGTCGCGCGTCGGGACGATGCCGCGGTTCTCGCCTTCGGCATCGATCAGCTGGACGTCGCGGACACGGATCATGTCGTTGATGCGCGGCCCGTCACGCTCGACGGGGGCGGCGGCTCTCATGGGTCTGCGAATGGGGCGTCTCCTTCAGGACGTTTCAGGGGTCCGGAGGGTCGGTCGCGGCCACTTCCGCCCGGGGGCTGGAAGGCAGGCCTGCGGCGATGCTCCGAAGGACGGCGAAGATCGGGAGAAAAGCCGCGAAAGTCAATGGTTCGCTGCATTTTCAGCCGGGCCCTTGCTCGGATGTCACAGGGGCGGCTAGGCAGGGGGCCATTCCCGTCGCCGGAGCCCTGCCATGACATCGCTTCCTCCTCCGGACTTCCTCACCATCGGTTCGGGGTCCGAATCCCGCCGGATCGCCTATCGGCGGATCGCCGGCCGCGGGCCCTGCGTCGTCTGGCTGGGCGGCTTCAAGTCCGACATGAAGGGAACCAAGGCCGAGGCCCTCTCCGCCTGGGCGACCCGCGAGGGCCGCGCCTTCCTGCGCTTCGACTATTCCGGTCATGGCGAATCGGAGGGCGATTTCGAGCAAGGAACGATCTCGCGCTGGGCCGAGGAGGCGGTGGCCATGATCGGGCTCGCCGGCCCGCGGCCGATCCTGGTCGGCTCCTCCATGGGCGGCTGGATCAGCCTCCTCGCGGTCCGTCGCCTCGCCGAGGCTCCCGCCGGCATGGTGCTGATCGCGCCCGCGCCCGATTTCACCGAGGCGCTGATGTGGCCGGCCTTTTCCGAGGGGGTCCGCGCCACCATCATGACGGAGGGACGCTGGGTGAGGCCCTCCGCCTATGACGAGGGCGGCTATCCCATCACCCGCGCCCTCATCGAGGACGGCCGCAGGAACCTCGTCCTCGGCAGCCTCGTCGAGACCGGCTGCCCCGTCCACATCCTCCAGGGCATGGAGGATCCGGACGTGCCCTGGCGCCACGCCATGCTGCTCGCCGAGAAGATTGCCCGCGACGATGTGGTGGTGACGCTGATCAAGGACGGCGACCACCGCCTGTCGCGCCCCGAGGACCTCGACCGCCTCGAGGCGGCCGTCGCGGCAATCGGCGCTTGATTCTACTATGAGAGAATTGTAGTCTCCAATCATGGAGACAGCCGCCGCACCCGACGATCTCGACCAGGTGGTCGCCCAGCGCGTGCGCGAGCTGCGCGCCGCCAAGGGCCTGACCCTCGACCAGCTGGCGGCGCTGTCCGGCGTCTCGCGCGCCATGATCTCGCGGATCGAGCGGGCGGAGGCCAGCGCCACCGCCGTCCTGCTGGTGAAGCTCGGCGCGGCCCTCGGCGTCACCCTCGGCACCCTCTTCGAGAAGCCGCAGCCGAAGCCCGATCCGGTGCGCCGCGCCGCCACGACCGCGGTTCGCACCGATCCCGAGACTGGCTATACCCGCCGCAACGTCGCCCCGCCCAATGCCTCCGGCACCGACATCGTCGAGGTCATGCTGCCGGCGGGAAAGCGCGTCGCCTATGACAACATCGTCGTCATCCCGGTCGAACAGTTCGTCTGGGTGCTCGAGGGCACGCTGACCCTCTCCTATGACGGCCTCGTCACCGATCTCGGCCCCGGCGACTGCCGGGTCATGCGCCTCGATTATCCGCTCGTCTTCGAAAACCGCACCGACCAGCCGGCGCGCTACTGCGTGGTCCTGGTTCCGAACACCTCCGGAGGGTTGCGCCGATGATCACCATCGAGACCCTCGGCGCCGAGGCCGCCGCCCGCCACGTGCCGGGCCTGGCCGCCGTCCTCACCGACTGCGTCACCAAGGGCGCCTCGGTCAGCTTCATGAACCCCTACACGCAGGCGGATGGCGAAGCCTATTTCCGCAAGGTCGCCGCTAGCGTGGCGGCGGGTGACACCGTGCTCGTCGCCGCCTTTCTCGGCGACCGCATCATCGGCACCGCGCAGCTCGGCCTCGACATGCCGCCGAACCAGCCGCACCGCGCCGAGGTGAAGAAGATGCTGGTCCACAGCGACGGCCGCCGCCAGGGCATTGCCGGTTCGCTGCTGCGCCGGGTGGAGGAGGAGGCGCTGGCCCGCGGCCGCACGCTCCTCATCCTCGATACCGGCAGCGAGGAGGCCCGGCGCGTCTATGAGCGCGGCGGCTGGTCGCGCTTCGGGTTCGTGCCGGATTTCGCGCTCTGGCCGGATGGCGGCTTCTGCGACACGACCTTCTACCTGAAGGACCTCACTCCGCCGCGCAATGCGCCGCCCAGCGGCGCCATGGTTCGCGACGCGACCGAGGACGACCTGCCGGCGATCCTCGAGATCATCAACGACGCCATCGTCGCCAGCACGGCGGTCTGGTCCGACGAGCCGGTGAACCTCGACGAGCGCCGCGCCTGGCTCGCCGAGCGCCGCGCCGCCGGCAATCCGGTGCTGGTGGCCGAGGATGGCGGCCGCGTTGTCGGTTTCGGCTCCTACATCCAGTTCCGCGCCTGGTCGGGCTATCGCAATGCCGTGGAGCACTCGATCTACGTAGCCGGCGAGGCGCGCGGCCGCGGCATCGGCCTCGCCCTGGTCGAGGCGCTGACCGCGCGCGCCAGGGCAGCCGGCAAGCATGTCATCGTCGGTGGCGTCGAGGGCAGCAACACGCCCTCGCTGAAGCTCCACCGCCGCGCCGGCTTCATCGAGGTCGGCCGGATGCCGGCGATCGGCGAGAAGTTCGGCCGCCGCCTCGATCTCGTCTTCCTGCAGAAGCAGCTCGCCTGAGGCCTCAGCCCTCGTAGCGGTGCAGGTTCGCCCCGTGCGCCCGGAGCCAGGCCTTGGCCGGCTCCATGCCCGGGCAGAGCTCCTTGACGATGCGCCAGAACCGTGGCGAGTGGTTCATCTCCTTGAGATGCGCCACCTCGTGGGCCGCAAGATAGTCCAGCACGAAAGGCGGCGCGAGGATGAGCCGCCAGGAATAGTTGATCGCCCCGGTCGAGGAGGCCGAGCCCCAGCGGCTCGCCTGGTCGCGGATGCCGATGCGGGTCACCTTCACGCCGAGACGCTCCGCATAGCGGCGCGTCGCCGCCTCCAGGTCCTTGCGCGCCTCGCGCTTGAGAAAGTCCCTGACACGCCGTGAGACGAACTCCGCCTCGCCCGCCACCAGGATCGCGCCGTTCTCGACCCAGACCGTGCCGCGCCGGTCGGGCCGGTGCGAGATGGTGTGCGGCACGCCACGCAGCGGCACCGAGGCGCCGGGCAGGAAGGCGAGGCGCTCGGGAATGCGGTTGAGCCGGGTGGCGATCCAGGCGCCGTGGCGCTCGGCAAAGCCGATCGCATCGGCGATGCGCGCCCGTGCCGGCATGGACAGCACGGCGTCGCGGCTGGTCGAGCGCACGCGCAGCGTGAACCGCCGCGCCTGGGCGAGGCGGCGGATGGCGACCGTGTAGGCGACCCCCTCGTGGGAGACCGTGATGGTCTCCGGGTCGGGTTCTCGCTGGAAGAGCCGACGGATGATGGACATGGCCGCAGAATAGCGAGTCGCGGGCGGCGGGGCCACTGCGGCAGCGCGGCGGAAAGCCGCCCTGCTGCCGCATGCTGCCATCGAGAGAGGTATCTCGATGCGGGTCAGCGGCCGCCGCGGATCATCTTGAGGACGGCCGATTTCGCGGAGGATTTCTCGCCCGGGGATTTCTCGGCCGAGGGCTTGTCGCCGGCCGGCTTCGCCGCGGTCTTGGCCCCCTGCGCCTTGCGATAGGCATGGGTGCGCATGAAATCCATGACGCGCGGGGCGATGTCGGCGCGGAAGCGCGAGCCGTTGAACACGCCGTAATGGCCGACCGCCGGCTGCAGGTGGTGGTGGCGCATGTCCTCGGGGATGGAGGTGGCAAGGCCATGGGCCGCCAGGGTCTGGCCGCCGCCGGTGATGTCGTCCTTCTCGCCCTCGACGGTGAGAAGAGCCACGCGGCGGATGGCCTTCGGGTCCACCGGCCGGTCGCGATGCATCATGATGCCCCGCGGCAGGTGGTGCTCGACGAAGACCCGCTCGATGGTCTGCAGATAGAACTCGGCGGTGAGGTCCATGACCGCGAGGTACTCGTCGTAGAACTCGCGGTGCTTCTGGGCGCCGTCGCCGTCACCCTTCACCAGGTTGCGGAACAGCTCGCGATGGGCGTCGACATGCCGGTCGAGGTTCATCGACATGAAGCCGTTGATCTGCAGGAAGCCCGGATAGACCGGCCGCATCATGCCCGGATGCGGGAAGGGCACGGTGGTGATGACATTGCGGCGGAACCACTCGGTGCCGCGCTCTTCCGCCAGCTTGTTGACGGCGGTGGGGTTCGACCGCGTGTCGATCGGCCCGCCCATCAGGGTCAGCGTCGTCGGCACGTAGGGGTCGTCCTCGGCCTCCATGCGGGCGACCGCCACGAAGACCGGCACGGCCGGCTGGCAGACAGCCATGACATGGGTGTCCGGGCCGAGGAAATGCAGCATGGAGACGACGTAGTCGACATAGTCGTCGAGGTCGAAACGGCCCTCGGCCATCGGCACCATCCGGGCATCGGCCCAGTCGGTGATGAAGACCTCGTGGTTCGGCAGGAAGGTCTCGACCGTGCCGCGCAGCAGCGTGGCATAGTGGCCGGACATCGGCGCGACGATCAGCACCTTCGGGTCGGCCTTGCGGCCGCGCGGCAGGGCGCGCTTGAAATGGATGAGGTCGCAGAAGGGCCGCTTCCAGACGACCTGCTCGGTCACCGCCACCCGCTCGCCGCCGACGAGGGCGGTGGGCAGGTTGAAGCCGGGCTTGCCGTAGCGCCGCGTCGCCCGCTCGAAGAGCTCGGCGGCGGCGGCCATCTGCTTGGCCATGGGCAGGTGCGAGAACGGATTGACCGGGTTGTTCAGCGCCAGCTTGGTCGCATCCGCCATCGCCCGGTAGGGCGAGAGCATGGCATGGGTCGCTTCATAGAAATGGTAGAGCACGCAATGCCTCCGAAGGGTGGGCCCGCGATGGCGTCGACCGGGTCCGGCGGGATCCCGGGCCTTCTGAGCGGAGACGCATGACCGGCACGCGAGGTTCCCGGTTTTGCTGCACTGCCGAAATTTGTAACCTGCTGATGACAGCTTGGGCAATCCCCAGCCTGTGGGACAGGGCCTTAACCGCTGCTTAACGTGCCTTCAGGGGCACATCAGCCGAAAGTCGAAGCCGCTCGACGATCCGCGGCTCACTCACCGCTTGAGAGCAGCGAACCGGCCTCGCGCGCCTTTTCCAGCAGGGCGGCGAAGGCGTAGGCCGCGATGCCGATCCAGAGGATGTTGAGGGCGGTCGCATAGGTGTGGATTCTGGGGAGGTTGTTCATCGCCCGTGAGAGCCTGAAGGTGGTCGTTGCGACACGAAGCACCGCAGGGCACGAGGATGAACAACCCGCACAAGAATGCGCGAACGACGCCGCTTGGTCGAGCCGAGATGATCAGGCGGATCGAGGAAGATGGACGACCTGTCGCCGAAGTGGCGGCCGGCTTCGGGGTCAGCGAACGGACCGCCCGCAAATGGCTGTCGCGATGGCGGACCGATGGCCGGGCCGGGCTTGAGAACCGCTCGTCCCGGCCCCATGCCTCCCGATCACCGATGCATGGGTTCTGGGCGCAACTGACGGCCAGGCTCCGCCGCGATTACCGGCTGACGGGCGAAGAGATCGCCTCTCGCCTCGGTCTGGCGCGATCGACGGTCGCCGGCTGGCTGACACGGATGGGGCTCGGCCGGCTGGCCTCGCTTGAGCCGAAGGAGCCGGTGCGGCGCTATCAGCGCGAGCGTCCGGGCGAGCTTCTTCACCTCGACATCAAAAAGCTCGCCCGTTTCGAGGGCGTCGGCCACCGCATCACCGGCAACCGGCGGGCGGCAAGCGAGGGCCTGGGCTATGACTTCCTGCATGTCGCCATCGATGATGCGACCCGGCTGGCCTATGTCGAGGTTCTGCCCGACGAACGGCGTTGGTCGACCACCGGCTTCCTCATTCGGGCACTGCGCTGGTTCAGAGAAAGGGGCGTCCGTGTGGAGCGGGTGATGACCGACAACGGCTCGGGCTACATCGCGAGGCTCTTCCGCAAGGTCCTTCGGATGCTGGGCATCCGGCACATTCGAACCCGACCCTACACCCCGAAGACGAACGGCAAGGCGGAGCGCTTCATCCAGACCATGCTGCGGGAATGGGCCTATGCCATCCCGTTCCCCTCGTCACACCGACGCGCCGTCGATCTGCCTCGATGGCTCGCCTGGTACAATCAGCACCGGCCCCATGCTAGCCTCGCCCGACGATCACCGGCTCAAGCCCTCGCCGGAACAACCTGATCAGAACCCACAGCTAGCCACCAGGCTGATCGATCGAGGCGAAGCCAGGCCCAGAAGGCAAAACAACCTGCAATCTCGGCGATTGCGGCTCCCACAAATGCGAAAACTGTCCCCATGCGCCCATGGTTGCCACAATGGCGCGTGCTCCGTCTATCAGCCCCAATGGTGCAATAACCCTCATTTTTGCGTATCCGAATTAGCGCTCTGAAGGCCAGTCGGTGTGACTGTCGTCAATGACGTAAGGGTGTACGTGCTGCGACCCATGTCCGTGCTGGGCGAGATGAGGGTGATCCGCGGGCAGTTCTGGATGGCTGTGCTGAACCACCTCGGGGTCGTCGGCGGGCCAGACGATGCGCGTCATGATCATGGCGAGGGCCGCCCCGGTCGCCAGCACCAACGCCGTGAGGGAGAGCCCCAGCACCGATCCCGCCCATCCGGCGAGGGGATAGGCGATGAGCCAGCAGGCATGGGAGAGGGCGAACTGGGCGGCGAAGATTGCCGGGCGGTCTTCGGGATGAGCTGAGCGCCGCAGTAGCCGGCCTGAGGGGGTCTGGGCTGCGGAATAGCCGATGCCGATGAGGAACCAGAGTGGCAGGAGCAGGGCATAGGACGGGACCGCAGCAGCCGCCAGTGTTCCCATAGTCAGCAGCCCGGCGCCCGCCAGCATGACGGTCCGGTCCGCAACCCGTTCGAGGAGGCTGGGCAGAGCGAGCGCTGCAGCCATGGAGCCCGCCCCGAAGGCTGCAAGCGCAAGCGCGGTGCTCTGCTGGTCGAGCCCGAAGCTCGCCTGCACATAGACCACGGTGTTGACGAGAACGAGCGCGCCGGCCATGGCCACCGCGAGATTGACGGCGAGGAGGCCCCTCAGTCGCGGTGTGGCGAGATAGATGCGGATGCCGCGCGTGGTGCGGTCGTAGATGCCGCGCGGCTTCGACGGCTTCGGGCTCGGCAGCGTCACCGACATGACGAGGGCTGCCGAGACCAGGAAACCGATCACGGTGCCGGCGAACAGGTTGTGGAACGAGATGAACACCAGAAGGAGGGCCGCGAGCATCGGGCTCGCGACGCTTTCCAGGTCATAGGCCAGCCGCGAGAGCGAGAGCGCGCGGGTGTAGTCCTTTTCATCCGGCAGGATGTCGGGAATGGTCGCCTGGAAGGTCGGGGTAAAGGCGGCCGAAGCTGATTGCAGCACGAAGATCAGGACATAGACCTGCCAGATCTCGGTGACGAAGGGGAGGAGGACCGCGACGCCCGCCCGCACCAGGTCAAGCGCCACCAGCATCGCCCGCCGCGGCACGCGCTCGGCGAAGGCCGAGGCGATCGGCGCCACGGTGACGTAGGCGATCATCTTGATGGCGAGCGCGGTTCCCAGCACCGCCCCGGCATTGGCGCCGGCCAGCGAGAAGGCGAGCAGGCCGAGCGCCACCGTCGCCAGTCCCGTGCCGATCAGGGCCACGACCTGGGCGAGGAACAGGCGGCGATAGGTGAGGTTCTGGAGGACGGCGATCATCACAGGTACTTCGTGATCTGTTTGAACTCGTCGATCGGCTTGCGCTGGCTCGCCCCGACCTCGCCGACGGTCGCTTCGAGGCAATGGTCGAGATGGTCCTGGATCAGGGTCTTCTTGGCCTGGGTGATGGCCCTCTCCACCGCATGAAGCTGCTGGGCGATGTCGAGGCAGGGCTTTTCCTGCTCGATCATGGCGATGACCGTCCGCAGGTGACCCTCGGCGCGCTTCAGGCGCTTGGCGATGTCGGCATGGTGCGCGTGAATGTGTCCGCTCATGGGCTATGCCTATCCCCCCGGGGAGGATATAGCAACGCTCGGCGAACCGGGGAGTGCCCTATTGAGCGGCGTCAGCGGCCTCTGGGCCGCCCTCTTCGACCTGCAGTCGTGGATACGGCAGTTCCTGTCGGCCGAGATCGCGGCCTTTGCCGGCCAGAGGGACTGGGCGGCGCTGGCGGCCGTCCTGCCGCTGGGCATCGCCTTCGGCGCGGCGCATGCCATGACGCCGGGGCACGGCAAGACGGTTCTCGCAACCTACCTCATCGGGTCCCGCATGGCGGTGGCAAAGGCGTGCCTCACCGCCTTCCTGCTGGCGGCAACCCATGTCGGCATGGCGGTCGCTCTCGCCGTAACCTCGTCTGCCCTGGTCCGCCGCACCATCACGGGGGCGGGGCAGGCGCCGACCCTTGAACTGATCAGCCGCGGCCTGCTGCTCGTGATCGGGCTTTGGCTGCTGGTTCGCGCCTGGCGCGGGCCTGATCACAAACGGCATGGCGACAGCGTCGGCGTCGGCGTGGTGGCAGGGCTCATTCCCTGTCCGCTCACCCTGTTCGTGATGTTCTATGCGATCTCCCGCGGCGTGCCCGAGGTGGGGCTCACCTTCGCGGTTGCCATGATGCTCGGCGTCGCGATCCCCCTGGGTCTGGTCGCCGTTCTCAGCGTCGCCATGCGCGAGGTGGCCACCGCAGCCACTGCCCGGGTTGGTGGGTCCATTCACACCGCCGGGCGTATCCTCGATGGACTTGCAGGCACAATTCTGGTGCTGGTCGGAGTTGCTGCGCTATGGCGATGACCCGTGCCATAATCCTGCCGACCTCCGGCAGCACAGAGGAAACGATGTCGCTGCGCGCCCGACGCCTGATCTGTTTCATGCTGGCCGTCCTGCTCGGCCTGTCGGGGCCTGCGTTCTGGCGCGGCGCCGGGGCGAGCCATGCCGCGGCCATCGCCATATCGGACAACGACCATGGACACGGCCATCCTCACTCGCACGACCATGACGGAGAGAGCGGCCAGCACATTCCGCACGGGCCGGATCATTCCCATGTCACGTTGGGGCTCGCGCATGCTCCCCACTACGCCTTCGGACCTGTCCGCTTGGCGGTCCGCGCGACGCTTCACGCCTCGCCCCCACTTGATGTGACCTGGCCCCTCGAACGGCCACCACGTTCGGCCACGCCGTTCTGATCCGGCGCCGGCCACCCGGTCGGCTGTTCTCACATCAACTGGAATTCTCCCATGCGATCCCATCGCGAAGGGAAGCCTGCGGCTGCACGCGTCGTGCAAAGGTGCCTCGGCCTGTCCCTTCTGACCCTCTGCCTCGCGACCCTCGGGGTCTCCGAGGCCTTCGCCCATGCCGTCGCCGAAGGCGACAAGGGCTACATCCAGGAGATCACGGGGGTGCACCTCATCCCCTTCGTCTATCTCGGCGCCAAGCACATGGTGACGGGCTACGACCACCTGCTGTTCCTGGCGGGCGTGATCTTCTTCCTCTACCGCCTCAAGGATATCGGCATCTATGTGAGCCTCTTCGCCCTCGGGCATTCGACCACGATGCTGCTCGGCGTCTATTTCAACGTGGGGATCAACTCGTTCCTCATTGACGCCATCATCGGTCTCTCGGTCGTCTACAAGGCTCTCGACAATCTCGGCGCCTACCAGCGCTGGTTCGGCTTCCAGCCGAACACCAAGGCAGCGACGCTCATCTTCGGGCTGTTCCACGGCTTCGGACTGTCGACCAAAATCCTCGAATACAAGATCGCTCCTGACGGCCTCCTGCAAAACCTCCTCGCCTTCAATGTCGGGGTGGAGATCGGCCAGTTGCTGGCGCTCGCCGGCATTCTGATCGCCATGGGCTTCTGGCGCCGCACCGACGGGTTCCGACGCCATGCCTACACCGCCAACGTGGCCATGATGGCCGCGGGTTTCGTTCTGGTCGGCTACCAGCTGACCGGCTACTTCGTGAGCTGAAACAAGGACACCATCATGTACAACTCCGACATGCCGTCCCGTGAAGAGCTGCCGACCACCGCGCAGCTCCTGAAGTCCACCGCCATCGCCGCCGTCGCCGCGACCGCCATCCTGGTGACGATCGTCCTGCCGTCCGAGTATGCGGTCGACCCCACCGGCATCGGTCGCACCCTCGGCCTCACCCAGATGGGCGAGATCAAGATGCAGCTCGCCCGCGAGGCTGCCGACGACAGGAGCCGCGACACAGCCCCGGCCCCCGCGCCGCGCTCCAGCATCGGCGGCTTTATCTTGGCCAGCATCATCGGCACCGCGCATGCGCAGACTGCGGAGCGGACGGATGAAACCGTCATCCCGCTGAAGCCCGGCGAAGGTGTCGAATGGAAGATGACCGCCCCGAACGGCACCGCCATCCGCTATTCGTGGCGCTCGGAAGGTGGGCCCATCAACTACGACATGCACGGCACGAGGGCCGGCGGTGGTCGCGAGACGTCCTACAAGACGGCCCGTGGCGTTGCGTTCGACGAGGGCGTCCTGACCGCGGGCTTCGACGGCTCGCACGGCTGGTTCTTCCGCAACCGTACCTCTCAGCCGGTGACGGTCACCCTGCGGACGACCGGCGCCTACACCAACCTGCGCCCGATGCGCTGACGATCGGGCTAACGCGGGAGGCGGCTTTGGCTGCCTCCCAAGTTTGGTTGCGACCGCAAAATCTTAGCGAAAACCATGTTGCGTAAGTCGTCAATAAGGCAACGCCGCCTGCGGCTTGCAAAACGATCTCACTTTCACCCCCCACAACCGTTGTGCCTGCGCCACATTGAGGGGTCATGCCCGGATGGAACGGCGGCACACGGATCGGAAGCGTATCCCCTCAACTGCTTGTAGCGCGCGATTTGCGCCTCCGTGAGCAGCGCCGGGGTCGATAGATGTGCCAGGAGGTGGATCAAGCGTAGCCTGGCGCGGCTGGCTTCGCTGGCACCAATTGCGCGCCGTAGCGCATCCTCGTCCGCGCTCCGTTCACGGAAAAGCGCTTCGACCGTATTTTCCGCTGCGATGAAGCGCTCACCCTCTGCGATCGCATCCTGACGCATCCGCTCGAATATTCGGGAAACGGCCTCGATCTGCTGATCCGTAAGCGCCAGTTCCACCTTCATCTCTAGGACGTGTGAGGGTCCGGGATGGCCGTTCAGCTCGGCGGGCAATGCCAATCCCCAGCCAGCGCCGCGACGGAGATCTGCCTGATCTTCGTTTGAGAGGCTCTTTATCTCACGCCGCTCCAATCCCGAGTAAGGCGCACCATGCCGATGCGGTGCATGTTGTGCGTGTGCGACCAACGGGAGAATGGCAAGCGCAGAAACGATGGCAAATCGCATGATGAGGCTCCGGTGAAGTTCCCCGTCTCTTGCCACGCATCAATCATGGGGCGCATGATCGAAATCATGTCCCTTGCCGTTTTCGACCGGCTTCGCTCGCTCTCCTTTGCCTCCCGTGATTTTGCTGAGGGCGACACGGTATTTCGCACGGGCGACGCGATCACGTACCTTTACGTGGTTGCTGACGGCCGTGCCCACCTCGTTCGCCATCTTGAAGGCGGCGCGAGTCTGATCCTACAGCGCGCCTGCGCACCAGCGATCCTCGCTGAGGCCTCGCTCCACAACGACGTCTACCATTGCGATGCCGTCGCTGAGACGAAGTTGAAGCTCTTGCTGATCGAGCGACGTCTTCTCGTTAGGCGCCTCGCTGAGGACCGGGATCTGGCCCTGTCGGTGGAGGTGCATCTGGCACGCGAGGTCCAGAGGGCTCGTTTGCGGGCAGAAATTCTGTCGGTAAGGACCGTTGCCGATCGCCTCGATGTCTGGCTCGCGTGTCATGAAAGTAGCATTCCCGCAAAGGGGGGATGGAAGCTACTAGCTGCCGAACTTGGGATAACGCCTGAGGCTCTCTACCGGGAGATCGCCAAGCGCCGGGTTTGACGGCCCCCGCATT
This sequence comes from Phreatobacter oligotrophus, assembly GCF_003046185.1. Lineage (NCBI taxonomy): Bacteria > Pseudomonadati > Pseudomonadota > Alphaproteobacteria > Hyphomicrobiales > Phreatobacteraceae > Phreatobacter > Phreatobacter oligotrophus. Next base: position 2,236 of record NZ_PZZL01000021.1, on the reverse strand, counting down.
TCCATGCGTTTTCGCACCGCAGCTCGACGGCGGAGACGCGGTTCGCAGGCCCTAAGTCATGAAACACGCTTGAATGTGCCAAATACAAATCTCTGAACGGCGCCCCACGGCGTGGCGTGTTCGTGTCGGCGACTATCCACCAGGGCGAACCCCTCGCCCAAGAACGCCGAAAGGCTCTCTGTGCTGTAACGGGTCACGGGTAAGCCGCTGCATCTCTCGGGGCCATCAAGCGCAAACGTGCCCATGATGATGTAGCCTCCGGTGCGCAGACCCTCCCTGACACGTTGGAGGTAAGCCTGTCGTTGGTCCTCCCCATTCAGGAAATGGAAGGCGGCACGGTCATGCCACACGTCATAAAGCTGTGGTGGCTCCCATTCGGTGGCATCGTCAACAATCCACTTCACTCGATGGCCTGCGTCACCCAAGCGCGCATGGGCTACGTCCAAAGCTTCGGCCGAAAGGTCGAGGACGGAAATGTCAGTGAAGCCTTCAGCCAGAAGAGCATCAACTAGCCGCGATGCACCGCCACCGATGTCAATGATGGCGGAGTCGGCTTTCGCGCCAACCAGCGCCATCAAATCCAGGGAAGGCTGGGGGGATTCCTGAAACCAGCTCACCTCCGTCTCGCCCTTGGTGGAATACACGTTTTCCCAATGGGCCTGTCGCTCCGTTGTCATCGCTCTCTCGGTGTGGTTAGGGGGCGGACCAATGGCAGCAGATCAAGTACTGACCACACCCAATTGGCAAGATTGCGCAACAAATCAAAATTCCTGTGATGACCAAAGTATACCACGACCATGGCGGGCCTTCCCTAGGCCAAGCCCAAGCGCAGCAGGAAAGGGCGGCCGCGCTGACTTCCAAAGAGGGGCGCAATTTATGGTGATATGTTGCCCGCCGCCGACACTCTGATGCGACAGAGGTGGGTGCCCTACTTCGGAGCGTCAAAGGCGACGCCGCACCGGCATCTAGGGGGCATCGGGCCTATTGCTCAGGCCCCGCAGTGTCCCACGCGTACTGATCAAGGTCCTCGTGGTGCAAACAGGACAATGCCAGCACCCAAAAGACAGACTGCCGCCCCGGATATGTCCCAACGAGCAGGCCGGTGCCCTTCAACAACCCATAACCAAAGTATGGAAGTGGCTATGTAGACGCCCCCATAGGCTGCATATGCGCGGCCAGCGGCTGAACTTTCGATCAGTGTCAGCAGATAGGCGAATAGCGCTAGCGCCATCATGCCAGGCACGAGCCACCACGCCGATCGATCCAGGCGTAGCCACGCCCAAAACGCAAAACAACCAGCGATCTCGGCGACCGCGGCTCCCAGATAAGCGCTTCCCGACAGCATGACGACGAAGTTGCCATACCTACGTCGGCGCCGTCTATCCTTTCACGTGATTGATGCCATAGCCTTCCAGGCGCGCTGACTGAACGCTTGGACAGCCCGAGCATCGCGGAGAGGCTAAGTTGGCCCTTAAATGCTGGAAATCAGAGTCTGTCGGAGCGAGCCGCCGGCGCCTACGTTTCAACACCGTTTGGTCTTGATCCGCCTTCTGAGACCCCACCGATTGCCTCACCGCCCGAGCTCAGCTATTAGGGCCGAAGATTGACGTCAGGATCCCCCGGCTTGTACCGCGACTTGGCTATCGCCCGCAATTTTTGGCGCTCAGCACGCTTGATGCTGGTCGCATTGGTTGTGGTCGCCATGTCGGGCTCCTTGTTGCACGCCCATTCGTCGCATGCCTGCCGCGCTTTCGGCGACGGTTTGGGTGTTGGCGATACAGCGATTGATCAGACACATCGCGACGGGCGGACCCAGGACGCTCCTGATCCTTCAAATCGTGGTCTCGATTGTTGCGTTCATCACAATCCGACGGTGTCGGCTTCTTCTGCAACACCGGTCATTGACCGTTATCGGTTCACGAGCCGACTTGTCATTCCCGACGACCTCGTAATCGGCTCGTGGACAACCAGTCGCCTGGAACGACCACCTCGGGGTCTCCTCTCGACCTGACACCGCACGCTCCTTTGTGGCGTGCGCATCCCTGTCGACTGGAGCATCTCAATGCCGTTTTTCGATCTTGCGCTGCAAGCTGCGCGCGCTGTGGCTGCCGCCCTGCTGGTGACCGTTGCATCTTCGAACTTAGGGTCCGGACCCATAAATCGGTTGGCATGAGCGAGGGATTGTGATTCACGGCTTCCGGAAGGAAGTCTCTGATGAATTGCGATCTTTTCTGGC
>NZ_PZZL01000020.1 GCF_003046185.1 Phreatobacter oligotrophus | reverse complement strand
GAGCGCTGGGCTACCGTTCCCCGCGCGAGTTCATCGCATCACGAGCAAACGAAACCACGGTGGTGATCGCGTCCGATAATTGAGGGGCTACAACAGACCGTCATCGTGCTCGTCTCACTCCAGGGCGTCGAGATAGGCCTCGACCTCGTCGAGATCGGCCGAGAAGAGATAGCCCTTGTCGCCGAGCACGATGGCCATGGTCTCGGCATCGCGGAGCATGTAGCCGCCATGGGTGAGCACCTGTTTCGACGGCTTCTGCGCCGTCATCAGATGCAGGCCGTAGCGGACGCAGATGCGCTTGATGCGGCGCTCGCGCGAGGGGACCGATCCCTTCTGGCTCATCGGGGCGCGCCCAACCGCTCCGTCACTCCCATTCGACTATTTCCGGTCATCGTACCGCGTTGAATTATAAGCACAAAATATTTCTTCTGACGGTTTAACTCCGACCGGTGGGCCGTCAAAATTTTTCGCTTTTGATTTCAAAGGAAAATTCGCGCGATTTGAGTTCAGCGCGATTTCGGCCACTATCGCCAACGATCGGTCGATTTTTCGCTTCACCGATCGTGCAGCGGAATTTCGCGCCAGCGCGAGAAATACCGTCAACGCCTATAGCATGTCGCGCTCACACTCGCCATGCTCGTTGCCTCGACGGTGAATCCACCGCGCGAACGACCGAACGCTTCCCGATCTTGAGTCCTTTTTTTATGCCGACTGCGCAGTGATGCGCCCGGATGAGAGTTATGCGTGAATCTGGGTGACGACGGTTTGAGAGAGGCGGCGTATCGAGGCGGGTGAGAGCCTGCCAGAACCTCCAGGAAGGAGCGATACGCCATGTCGAGAGATAGCACCGTCATTCAGTTGCGTCAGCCTGACGCCATCGATGATCCCCTGACCGAAGTTGCCCGTGAAGGCGCCCGTCGGATGCTGGCTACGGTGCTGATCGCCGAAGCCGATGCCTTCGTCGCCGTGTGGAAGGATGTGAAGCTGCCGGATGGTCGTGACCGCGTCGTGCGTCATGGCCACGGGCCGGAGCGTGCGATCCAGACCGGGGTCGGACCTGTCGCGGTCCGGCGCGCCAAGGTTCGCGACCGCGGCAAGGTGGGCGCGGTGGAGAAGATCCGGTTCACTTCTTCGATCCTGCCCAAGTGGGCACGCCGGACCAGGAGCCTCGATGCTCTGCTTCCGATCTTGTATTTGCGTGGCATTTCGACCGGCGACTTCCAGGAGGCCCTCTCGGCTCTCCTCGGCAAGGACGCGCCGAACCTGTCGCCGGCGGTGATCACGCGGCTGACGGCGGAGTGGCAGACGGATTACGAGGCTTGGCAGAAGCGCGACCTCTCGGCGCGACGCTATGTCTATGTGTGGGCGGATGGGGTTTACCTGCAGGCCCGCATGGAGCCGCAGGCCGACTGCATGCTGGTGCTGATTGGCGCCACGCCGGAAGGCAAGAAGGAACTCGTCGGCTTCCAGACCGGGGTGCGTGAGAGCGCGCAGAGCTGGCTTGAGCTCCTCGTCGACGTCAAGCGGCGTGGGCTCGAGATCGCGCCGGACCTGGCCGTCGGCGACGGCGCGCTCGGCTTCTGGAAGGCGATCGAGGAGGTCTTTCCGAGCACCCGGCACCAGCGCTGTTGGGTTCACAAGACCGCCAACGTGCTGAATAAGGTCGCCCTCTCGGTCCAGGTCAATATGAAGGCGGACCTCCGTGAGATCTACGGCGCGCCGACACGCGCGGCAGCCGAAGCCGCGATCGACGTCTTCGCCGACAAGTACGGCGCCAAGTACGACAAGGCGGTCGTCTGTCTGACCAAGGATCGCGAGGCCCTGCTCGCCTTCTTCGATTTTCCCGCCGAGCATTGGGACCACTTGCGTACATCGAACCCGATCGAGAGCGTGTTCGCCACGGTCCGTCATCGAACCGTGCGCACCAAAGGATCGCTGTCGCAAAGGACCGCCAGGCTCATGGTGTTCAAGCTCGTCTCCGCGGCCGCCAAAACATGGCGGCGCCTGAAGGGCGAAAACCAGTTGCCGAAAGTCGTCCGAGGCGTCAAATTCCAAAACGGCGTCGAGGTCATCGAGAGGCCGGCTAATCACGCCGCCTGATCGGCCGCGTCACCCAAATTCCGGCATAGCTCTCCCGGATGATCATGGAGTCGACCATGTCGCCCTTGCGTTCTCGCTTTGCCAGTTCGCTCAGGCTCTCGATCAGCGCGTCGAACACGCCTGTTTCGACCCAGCGTCGGAACCGCCGAAAGACGCTGTTCCACTTGCCGTATTCTATGACCGCCCACTCGCTATCCGAAAGCCCAATTAGTTCGCCCAATGCCGCGCGCCTCCTCTCAAGACACGACCTTGAATCAAATATCAGTTGATTTGGGAATCCCTTTTGTCCACGAGACCTAAATTGATGCGCTTCACCCCAATTTAATATGCTTGGTCTAAATAACCATGCGATAATCCCAAAAAAACATCCGGCTGTTGACCATCTTTTGGAGGCCATTCGGCCAATCCCACCCATCGACGATGCTATCGCCTATATTGGGATACGCGCAAAGCCCAACGCTGCTTATCGGAGCGTAAATCAACAAGACTAAGCGGATCGACATCGATTTGCCAAAACGACTCGCTTGGTGCTCCCAGCACGTCGACGACGGCCGCACGGATAACCGATGCGTGGGTAACCGCAATCGTGTGACCATTGTCGTGCAACCTGGCAGCCATCCACTCCGAGACACGCAGCATCAGCGCGCGCAGCGACTCGCCGCCGTGTGGGGCGGCTTCAGAATCGGAGAGCCAGGTCGTAACGTCCGCCGGGTGTGCGGCCTGAATGTCGGCGAGCTTGCGACCGCTCCAGCGCCCATAGTCGCAATCTCGTAATGCCGTATCCACAACGGCATTAAGCGAAAGGGCTTCCGCGGTTTGTCGCGCGCGAAGCGCAGGGCTGGTCACCGCGCGATTCCAGCGCCGCAACGAAAGGCCGAGCTTTCTTGCCTGCTCCTCGACGCCCTCCTCAAGCGGCTCGTCAAGCGGAAAGGCAGATGCGCGCGTTGCCGCCGTTGCTCCGTGACATATTAAGGTAAGGCGCGCAGGCATCGATCTCGTGTCCCCGGATGAATCGCTTACTCTTGTACAATCTGACGCGATCCCATTGACAGTCGTGTTATCGCGCCGATAGTGTGACTTTATTGATGGGACAGGAAGCCGGTGTAAATCCGGGCGGTCGCGCCACTGTGACCGGTATCGCATGAGAACGCGGTCCGGAAGTCAGACCCTCCCCATTGCATAGCTTGTCATCGACGGGACGCGTAATCCCAGGAGGCTTCAATATGACCGATATCGTTCTTGCTCCCCATACCCGCCCAGTCCCCGTCCCAGCCGGCGAAATCATGCCCTGGGCCGTCTTCGGCAGCCTCCTCCTCTTGGTCGCGATCTATTTTGTCGGCGCCGAGCAGGGAGCCACGTCGCTGATCCCTGGCATGTATGTCCATGAGTTCCTCCACGACGGCCGACACCTTCTCGGTTTTCCCTGTCATTGAGAGGGAACCGTCATGGTCGGAGGTCTTCTCCTGCGGGGAATGCTCGTAGGTGTCATTGCCGGTCTATTGGCATTCGGATTCGCGCGCGTCTTCGGTGAACCGCAGATCGATCGCGCAATCGCGTTCGAAGAGCTGATGACCAAGGCGACTACATCGGCACCCGTCGCAGCGCATACCCACGATGCAACCGCCGCCGGCGGAGTGCACACACACGATAACGCACCGGAAGCCGAACTCGTTAGCCGCGATACCCAAGCCGGCCTCGGTCTGTTGACCGGCGTCGTGATCTACGGCGCGGCGATCGGCGGGCTGTTCGCACTGGTTTTTGCCTTTGCCTATGGCCGCGTCGGACATCTCGGAGCGCGCGCGACGGCAGCGCTGCTTGCCTTGGGCGCCTATGTCGCCATTGTGCTTGTACCCAACATCAAATATCCGGCCAGCCCTCCTGCAGTCGGGAACCCGGATACGGTCGGCTCACGAACCGGACTTTTCTTTCTCATGATCGTGGTCGCCGTAGCGGCGCTGATCTTGGCGGTTGCGTTGGCTCAACGTCTTCGCACCCGACTGGGCACTTGGAACGCAGCGATCTTGGCCGGCGTGACCTTCGCTGTATTCATTGCCATCGTGCAGTACGCATTGCCGTCCGTCGATGAAGTGCCAGACCAGTTCTCCGCCGTCGTGCTGTGGCGTTTCCGCGCTGCTTCGCTAGGGATCCACGCCGTGCTGTGGACCACCATCGGCCTTCTCTTCGGCGCTTTGACAGAACGTAGCATGGCCGCGCAGGTCGGCCGGACCATCGCGGCGCGCTCGCTCGCGCGCTGATCGGCGCGCCGATCATCCAACGGCACGGGTGAGGTATTTGCCGAAGCGGCATTCGGCCTTCTTCTTCGTCACGATGATAGCGTCAGAGAGCGCCCAAAATGAGAAAGCTATCCATCATTGGAATTGGCGCCGGCAATCCAGATTATCTCACCGTGCAGGCGATCAACGCCCTGAAGACGCTCGATGTCGTGTTCTTGATCGACAAAGGATCCGAAAAGAGCGCCTTGACCGCGCTGCGGACCGAGATTTGCGAGCGCTACATCGCGAACAAAGCCTTCCGCATTGTGGCGGCGGAAGATCCCGCGCGCGATCGTTCGCCGCGCGACTACGAATCCGCGGTCGCAGACTGGCACGCCAAACGCGCCGCCATCTACGAGCGCATGATCCGCGAGGAACTGGCCGACGGCCAGCACGGCGCTTTTCTGGTTTGGGGCGACCCCTGCCTCTACGACAGCACCTTGCGCATCGTCGATCAGGTCGCCGCCATGGGCACGGTTGCCTTCGAGGTCGAGGTGATCCCCGGGATCACCAGCATTCAGGCGCTGGCGGCGCGCCACAAGATTCCGATCAACCGCATCGGCGAACCTGTGTTGATCACGACCGGCCGCAAGCTCGCCGAGCGGCAGTCGCGCGATGCCGTGGTGATGCTCGACGGCGGCAGCGCATTTACAACGGTTGAGGACGAGGATGTTGAGATCTTCTGGGGCGCGTATCTCGGCACTGGCGACGAAATTCTCGCGTCGGGCCCGCTGCGCGAATGCACGGACGAGATACAAAAGATCAAGACCGACGCGCGGGCGCGGCACGGCTGGATCATGGACACTTATTTATTGAGAAAGACCGTCGCGTCGTGAGCTCGGTCAGTTGCCATATCGGACTACGACTGCGCGACCGCCGCCGCGACCAACAGAACGGCGATTTCGCCGATCTGTTCCAAGGCGCCGAGCACGTCGCCGGTTTGGCCTTGGATCTGCTGCCGGCACAGCCAGGCCATCGCCCCATGCAGGCAGGCGAGCGCGACCAGTGCGATCAAACCAGCCGCAAAGCCAAAGCCGCCGCCGAGCGCGACAATGCCGAATGCAATGGCAGCGCTCACGCTCGTTCCTGGGGGTATGCCGGCATGGGCGCTCAACCCGTCGGTGCGAGCCGGCTGCACCCAGCGCATGAAGGCGGGCAGCCCGGCGCGCGCCGCCGCATGCGCGGCAATCAGGGCCGCGAACACGAGCGTGGGGTCGCGCAGGCTCGCGAGAGCGCCGATCCGCAATACGAACGACAACACCAGCGCGCAAACGCCATAGGTGCCGATCCGGCTGTCGCGCATGATCTCCAGCTTGCGTTCGCGCGTCGCGCCGCCGCCGAATCCGTCGGCGACATCGGCCAGGCCGTCTTCGTGCAGACAACCGGTAACACCCGCCGTCGCCGCGACAGCCAACGCAGCGGCGGGCCAGGCGGGCAGATGCAACAGACTGCACAATGCGTAGACCGTGCCGCCCAAGGCGCCGATGACACCGCCGACAATGGGCGCCGACCAGAGCGCCCGCGCGACATCGCCGCGATCGATGGGCGTCGACCGCGACAGCGGCAGGCGCGTCAGGAAGATGACGGCGATTTCAAGCTCGGCGTAACGCTGGCGCATCCAATCGACGGCGAACATGATCTCTCTTTACGACGCGGTGGCTCGGGAGCGTTGCTCCCCCAACTCTCTAGCAGGAAAGCCGTCTGCAACGTGACCCCCTCGAACGCATTATGATAGTGAGAAGCAACAATGACGAACATAGCCGGCGATCCGTCTTCCACGACAGGCAACGCAGAACAGGCAACAAGTTTCGCCGCAATGGCCGATCTGCGCGCGGCCTGCCTCAATCTACCCGCCGGCAACGATGCGGCGGCGGCCGAAGCCCTCGCCCGGCAGGCGACACTGACCAAGCCGCCCGGCAGTCTTGGCCGGCTGGAGGAGATCGCCACGTGGCTGGCCAAATGGGGTGGCGCCAGCCGGCGGCTCGACCGCGTCGATGTGCTGATCTTCGCCGGCAATCATGGCATCACGGCGCAAGGTGTGTCGCCCTATCCCGCTGCCGTCACCGCGCAGATGGTGGCCAATTTCAACCACGGCGGCGCCGCGATCAATCAACTGGCGCAGGTTTCGTCGGCGACGCTACGGGTCGTCGCACTCGATCTCGATCGCCCCACCGCCGATTTCACGCTTGAACCGGCGATGGACGAAGCGGCTTTCCTGAAGGCCGTGGCCGAAGGCTACAACGCAGTGCGAGCCGGTACTGACCTTGTCTGCCTGGGCGAGATGGGGATCGGCAACACCACGGCGGCTGCGGCGATTGCCGCGGCGCTTTATGGTGGCGGCGGCGCGCGCTGGGCCGGCCGCGGCACCGGCCTCGACGATCGCGGCATGGAGCGCAAGCGGGCGGCGATCGACACCGCGCTCGCCCGGCATGCGGGTCTGCTCGGCGATCCGCTGATGATCGCCGCCACATTCGGCGGTCGCGAACTTGCCGCGATCCTCGGCGCCACACTTGCCGCGCGGCATCGCGGCATTCCCGTACTGCTCGATGGTTTCGTCTGCACCGCGGCGGTTGCGCCGCTGGCAAAATTGCGCGCCGACGCGCTCGATCATACCCAAGCGGCCCACGTGTCGGCCGAGGCCGGACACCGGGCGCTGCTCGGCGAACTCAAGCTGCAGCCGCTGCTCGATCTCGGGATGCGATTGGGTGAAGGCTCCGGCGCGGCGCTGGCTGTGCCGATGCTGCGTGCCGCGCTCGCCTGTCACACCGGGATGGCGACGTTCGCCGAAGCCGGCGTCGCGGGCAAGCCGCACTGACCGGTCAGCCTTCCCGCGCGATAGCGTGAAAGAAGGTGCCGGAGACGCGTCCGCGACGGCTGCCGGTCTCGGCGACCGGCCGGCCCTGGGCATCCGTCACATCGACCAGCCGCTCGTCGCCTTCGCCCAACGATGTGATCGTGGCGTGATGATATTCATGACCGCGAATAGTTTCGCCGGTAGCGCCGAGTGGGCCGTCAGCAAGCAGCCGCGCATGACGATAACCAAGATGCAGCTTGCGCTTTGCAAAGCTAGTAGCGTGGCCGAGCAAGCCGGCCATGACGTGGCGCACGCCTTGCGCGTCCTCGATGCTTTCGCCGAGCACCATGTAGCCGCCGCACTCGCCATGAACCGGGTGGCGCTGCGCGAAACGTCTAAGCCCATCCAGAAAGCGGCGGGCCGATGCCAGCCGTCCAGCGTGCAATTCCGGATATCCGCCCGGCAGCCAGCAGGCGTCGCAATCTTCCGGAGGCGTCTCGTCGCACAACGGCGCAAATGGAACAATCTCCGCGCCGGCGCGACGCCAGCCATCGAGGACATGCGCATAGACGAAGGTGAAGGCCTCATCGGAGGCGAGCGCAATTCGTTGCCCGGGCGGCGAAAGCATCGTGCGGACCGGTGCGCCACTTGCGACAAGCGGCGACGCGATTGCGGCGATGGCGTCGAGGTCAAGATAGCGCTCCATCACATCGGCGAAACGTCCGATCCGCGCAGCTAAATCCGCATGCTCACTCGCCTGTACCAGCCCGAGATGCCGCTCCGGCAGCACCAGCGTTTCGTCGCGCGGAATAGCGCCGAGCACCGGAATGCCCAGCGCCTTAAGCGCATCCGCGATCAGCATGCGATGCCGGTCGCTGCCTAACCGATTGAGCACGACGCCGCCGATCCGGACCGCCGGATTGTAATTGGCGAAGCCGGCCGCGACCGCCGCCGCCGATTGCGACTGTCCCGACACGTCGAGCACCAGCAGCACCGGCAGGTTAAATCGCGCGGCCAAATCCGCGGCCGCGCCGGAGCGGCCGGGCTCGCCCGGCACGCCATCGAACAGGCCCATGGCGCCTTCGATCACCAGCACCTCGGCGTCGCCTGCCGTGTCCGCGATCAGCGCTTCAATCAGCGATGGCGGCATCGCCCAGGTATCGAGGTTCATTCCCTTGGCGCCGGTCGCGGCGGCATGAAAGGCCGGGTCGATATAGTCGGGCCCCGACTTCGCTGCCCGCATTGCGATGCCTTTGCGCGTGAGTGCCGCCAGCAACCCAAGCGTGACGATGGTCTTGCCCGAACCGGAACGCGGCGCCGAGACGATCAGGCCACGTGCACTCACCGTACGACCTCGGCTTCAGCGGCGATCTGGAGAAGCTTGTCGCGCTCATTGACGATATCGCCGACGACAATCAGGCCAGGCAAATCGACGCCGATCGCTTCGACGTCATGGGCCAGTCGGCCGAGCCTCGAAATGACGATGCGCTGCTCCGCCCGGGTTGCCGCCACGATCACCGCCGCCGGCGTGTCCGGTGCGAGCCCCCCGCGCGACAGCGCAACCGCAATGCGTTGTATGTAATGCATCGCCATATAGATGACGATCGGCTGTCCGGTGCGCGCAAGAGCCGCCCAGTCGATATCTCCTTCCGGCCCGGCATTGCCGGTCACAAAGATGATGGCGTGATTGACGCCCCGCATCGTTGCCGGGATCGACGCCGCGGTCAGTGCGGCGAGCCCGGCAGTAATGCCGGGAACGATACGATAGGGAATCGCGGCATGCGCCAGCGCCGCGGCCTCCTCGCCGCCGCGCCCGAACACACAAGGATCGCCGCCCTTCAAACGCACCAACCGGCGGCCGATGCGCGCCAGCGCGATCAAGCGATTGCATATATCCGTTTGTGGCGTCGACGGCTGGCCGCCGCGCTTGCCGGCATACTCCAGTCGCGCCTGCGGACCGGCGAGCGCCAACACGCGGCGATCGATCAGCGCGTCATGCACGATGACATCGGCCTGCGCGAGCGCAGCGAGCGCGTCGAGCGTCAACAGACCGGGATCGCCGGGACCGGCGCCGACTAGCCACACGTGCCCCGGCTCAAGAAGGGGAAACTTCCCGCGCAGCGCCGCGAGGGCTTCGAGTTGATTCATGGGCGCCACATCAACCTCTGCTGCCGCGAAATCGCCGGCGATAGTCCGGATCGTAGAGAGCGCTTTCCCGGAAATCATGCGCCGCGAGCGCGCGGCCGACCAGCACCAGCGCGGTGCGTTCGATCGGCTCGGCCGCAACCTGAGCACAGATCGAGCCGAGCGTGCCGCGCAGGATGCGCTCGTCCGGCCAGCTTGCACGCACCACCACCGCGACCGGACAATCGGCGCCGTAGACCGGCGATAATTGATCGACGATCGTATCGATCGACTGAATTGCCAGATGAATGACCAGCGTTGCGCCGGTCGCGGCGAAAGCGGCCAGGCGTTCGCCTTCCGGCATGGCGGACGCGCGGCCGGGCATGCGCGTCAGCACCACGCTCTGCGTCAATTCCGGCACGGTGAATTCGCGCCCGAGCGCCGCAGACGCCGCCGCAAACGCCGGAACGCCCGGCGTTACCGTATAAGGTATCGCCAACCGATCAAGACGCCGGAGCTGCTCGGCCAAGGCGCTGTAGATCGAAAGGTCGCCGGAATGCAGGCGCGCGATGTCGAGGCCTTGCGCGTGAGCCGCCGCGAACTCCGCTTCGATCTCGTCGAGCGACATCGGCGCGGTGTCAACGATGCGGGCGCCGGAAGGGCAATAGCTGAGCAACTCCTTCGGCACGAGCGAGCCGGCATAGAGACAAACCGGACAGCGCGCGATCAGATCGCGACCGCGCACCGTGATCAGGTCGGCGGCCCCTGGCCCCGCGCCAATGAAATGCACCGTCATGATGTCTCTCCGCTGAGTGCAAGCGCGCAAGTCGCCATTCCGACCGTGACGCGCGGCACCAACAATCGCGCCTCAGGGCCTGCGGCAGCAAGCGCCGCCGCTTCGGCGACCGAGGGAACGCCGGTCAGGGCAAAGACACGCACGGACTTCGTCACGCCGCGTGCGGCGGCCGCTTCAAGCTCGGTCTGCGCCACTGCGATGAATTTAATGCCGCGCGCCCGTGCTACTTCGGCAATGCCGGCTTCATTGGCTTTGGCCGCCGACGTCGCAATCGCATCCACTGCGCGTGTCGGTGTGCCCGCGCCGTTCAAGGCAGCAGACAACGCCGCTTCAACATCCTGCGCGGAAGCGCCCCTGCAACATCCGATGCCGGCGACGATCATGACTTGATCCAGACCCATTGCGTCACCGGCATAGCTGGACGCCAGCCCGTCTTACCACCGACGGCATCGGCGCGCGTCAACGCGATGCGGATCAGTTCACCACCATCGGTGAGGTGGCGCGCGGTAAGTACTGTCTCGGTTTCCAAAGTCACCGCGTTGACCACAAGACGCCCGCCGGATTTTAGCGCGGCCACTGCCACGTCAAGCAGCCCCGGACGAGCGGCGCCGCCGCCGACGAAGATAGCATCCGGCGGCGGCAAACCATCGAGCGCCGCCGGCGCGTCACCTTCGATAATCTCCAGGCCGGGCACACCGAATGCGGCGGCGTTGCGCCGAATGCGCGCCGCCCGTTCAACGTTCTGCTCGATCGCGATGGCGCGCATCGATGTATCAGCGAGCAGCCATTCGATCGCCACCGAGCCTGCGCCGGCGCCGATGTCCCACAGCAGCTCTCTGCGCGTTGGCGCCAGCGACGATAGTGTCACTGCACGAATCTCGCGCTTGGTGATCTGGCCATCGTGCTCGAACAGAACATCCGGCAAACCGGCGGCGCGCGCCAGAACGCGTGCACCAGAGGCAGCGTCGACCTCCAGCGCCACGATGTTGAGCGCGGATATATCGGCAAGGTCGAAACCGGCGGCGCGCGTGGTGCGCACCTTTTCACGCGGCCCGCCAAGCGCTTCCAGCACGGTCAGCCGCGATGCGCCAAAGCCCGCTTCGGTGAGCAAGGCAGCCAAGGCGCCTGGCCCCGCTCCATCCGGCGTCAGCGCCAACACCCGCGCACCCGGCTGCAGATGCGGGCGTATCAGGTCGAGCGAGCGGCCGTGCAATGAAACCAATGTGGTTTCCGGCAGCGACCAGCCGAGCCGGGCGGCGGCAAGGCTGAATGACGATGGTGCAGGCACGACCAACATCTCGGCCGGATCGACGTGGCGCGCAAGCAGTGTCCCGACTCCGTAGAAAAACGGATCGCCCGAGGCCAGCACGCACACGGAACGGCCGCGTTGTGCGACGACTTGCTGCACCGCCTCATCGAACGGGCTTGGCCACGGTTGGGCCGCGCCACGGATCAGGGCACCTGCAAGTTCCAGATGTCGCTTGCCGCCGAATACGACTTCCGCGTCGGCAATCAAACCTCGCGCAACCGAACTCAATCCATCGACGCCGTCCTCGCCGATGCCGACGATGGACAGCCAGCGCCGCATTGCGGCAATGTGCGGCATGAGCGGACTAGCGAGCGGCATGCGGCATATTCTCATACTCGGAGGCACGGTCGAGGCGCGGCAACTGGCCGGACGGCTTGCGCAGCGCACCGATCTCGGCGTGACGCTGTCGCTTGCCGGTCGCACCGCCCAGCCCGCCGCGCAACCGGTGCCGGTGCGGAGCGGAGGATTTGGCGGCGTCGGCGGCCTCGCCGACTATCTTACAGCGCAACACATCGATGCGCTGATCGACGCTACGCATCCCTATGCCGCCATTATTTCCCGTCATGCGGCCGAAGCCGCCGCGCGAACCGGAACGCCGATCCTGGCGTTGCGGCGGCCGTCTTGGACCCCTGTCGCCGGCGACCGCTGGATCGACGTCGACGACGTTACGGGTGCGGTTCACGCGCTCGGAGACACGTCCCGCCGGGTGTTTCTCACCATCGGCCGCAACGAGGTCGCAGCCTTCGCTGTCGCCTCGCAACACAGTTATCTCGTGCGCAGCGTCGATCCGATCGAACCGCCGCTTGCTGTACCGAATGCGACTTATATTGTGGCGCGCGGTCCGTTCTCCGAGGCCGACGAATACACGCTGCTGAAAACACATCGCACCGAATTCGTTGTGTCGAAGAACAGCGGCAGTGACGCAACCTATGGCAAAATCGCCGCGGCGCGCTCGCTTGGAATTACGGTCGTCATGCTGCGCCGGCCGGCATTGCCAACAGTCCCGTCCGTCGAGTCGGTCGAGGATGCGGTGCGTTGGCTCGATCATGCGCCGGAGCCCTGAATGGATCGCGGCGTATAGACCAATGGCGCGAGGCCGGGCCGTGCGATGACGCGCGTCATGGCGGAACCGATGATGATGAGCGTCGCCATGTCGGCGACGGATGGATCGGCGGCTTCGAGCGTCGTCACGATGACGTTCTCATCCGGCCGCCCGACCGCGCGTCCGAACACGATCGGCGTCGATGGCGCCAGATGCCGGCGCAGACGCTCGAACGCGTTTCCGAGTTGCCAGGGTCGCGCACGCGAGATCGGATTGTAAAGCGCCGTCACGAACCCCGCGCTTGCCGCCGCGTCGAGACGCCGTTCGATGACATCCCAAGGCTTCAAGTTGTCCGACAGCGAGATGGCGCAAAAATCGTGACCGAGCGGAGCTCCCACGCGCGCCGCGACCGCGAGCATCGCCGTCACGCCGGGGACAACCGAAACGTCGAGCCTGCGCCAGCTTTCATCGCCGCTTTCGATCTGCTCGCACACGGCGGCAGCCATCGCGAACACGCCGGGATCGCCGCCGGACACCATTGCGACCTTGGCGCCGCGCGCGGCATGGTCGAGCGCCGCCGCCGCCCGGCTTCCCTCCTCGCGATTGTCCGATGCGTGGCGCATTTGTCCGGGGCGCACGGGCACGCGGTCAAGATAAGGACCATAGCCGTAGAGCGCGTCTGCCGATGCGAGCGCCATCGCCGCTTCCGGCGTCATTGTATCGGGATTTCCCGGCCCAAGGCCAACCACCGCGAGAGCGCCGCTCATGATCGCTTCTCCCAACCGGGCACTAGGATGACCGAGAAATAAGGCGCGGTGTCATCGCGCTTTTGTTCGAGCGGCATCGTGACCGCGTCCGCGGTGGTGCCGCGCTCGACATAGACGGCGCGCGCCAAGCGTCCGGTGCGGCCGAGGGCGCGGCGCACCTTGCCGAGATGGCGCCCGAGCTTCATCACCACCGCGGCATCGGCATCGGCGAAGCGGCGTTCCAGTTCCGGCTCCGGCAAAGTCGCCGGCAGCACCATGAAGACATCGTCGCCCTGCGCCATCGGCGCGTTTGCGGAAGACCAGCAGCCCGACATTCCGGTCACGCCGGGGATGATATCCGTCCTGTAGTGCGGTGACAGCCGCACATGCAGATGCATGTACGAGCCGTAAAACAAAGGATCGCCTTCGCTGAGAATAGCGACCGTGCGGCCGGCATCGAGATGCCGCGCCACGGCCGCGGCCGACTGATCGTAGAACTGGCCGATGGAATCACGATAGGCGGTACCGTCCGTCGGTAATTCGGTCGTCACCGGATAGAGTAACGGCAGTTCGACGACACCGGCGCGCATACAACCTTCGACAATCTTGCGCGCGTTGCTGGCGTTGCCGGCCTTGGCGAAATGCGCGACGACATCGGCCTCGGCAAGCGTCCGCGCCGCCTTCAACGTGAGCAGCTCCGGATCGCCCGGCCCAACGCCAACACCGATCAAACGCCCGCTCACAATCCGGCCCTCGCCAAAGCATTGATCGCCGCCGCCGTCATAGCGCTGCCGCCCATGCGGCCCCGGACAATCAGATAGGGAACGCCGCAAGGATCGGCGGCGAGCGCGGCTTTCGATTCGGCCGCGCCGACAAAGCCGACGGGAATGCCCAAGATCGCAGCGGGCTTCGGACCGCCGCGCCCCAGCCACCCGAGTAGATGAAACAGAGCAGTCGGTGCATTGCCGATCGCGACAATCGCGCCCGCCAGGCGATCGGCCCACAGTTCAACCGCGGCGGCAGAGCGCGTCGTGGACAACGTCTCGGCAAGCGCCGGTACGCGCGGATCGCGTAGCGTACACAGCACCTCGTTACTTGAGGGCAAACGCGCGCGCGTAATGCCATGCGCGACCATTTCGGAATCGCATAGGATCGGCGCGCCGCCGGCAATGGCCGCGCGCGCGGCCGCGGCAAAACCGCCGCCGAACTCGATGTATTGCGCCGCGTCGGTATTGCCGCAAGCATGTACCATGCGCACCGCAATGTCCGCCTCGTCCTCCGAGAAGCGCGAAAGATCGGTCTCGGCACGGATGATGGCGAACGATTCCCGGTAGATCGCCATGCCGTCGCGCAGATAGTCGTGGTGGTCAGCCATGATCGCGCTCCGCTTTGGACCCGACGTGCGACGCCAAAAGAATTTTCAGTTGATCCGGCAAATCCTCGACCGTTACCGAGCGCGACAGCACGCCGTCCAACACCACGTCACATTTCCCGTCGCGGCCGAAAATGGCCACAGGCGCGGGCGCCGGATGCGCACAACCTTTGTAACAGCCAGACACGTGAATGACGTCCTTGCAGGACGCCGCACCGGCGGCGCCCATAACGGCAGGCGCCATGGCGCGGGCTGGAATTTGGCCCGACGCGCAAATCGGCGCGCCGGCGCATGCCACCACCCGTCGGCGCGGATCGACGGCGTCGACAATGAACCCGAGCGCGAGCGCATCGGCAACGAACGCGTGCGCGGTAGCCGGCTGAAGTCCGAGCAGCAACAAGGCTCGGCCCGGCGCGGTTCGAAGGCCATTCGCGCCCGCGTGGCGCGCAGCTTCGATCAAGCGGAGCAGCATTTCTGAATCCGAATGCCCAAAGGGCAAGCCAAGGCCGATCGCCGCCTCGTCCATATGCAGCGCATGCACGCCGATCGGCTCGGCAGCCGGACGGGGCGCAGGAGGCGGCCTGTCGATAACGAGATCGGCCACCGCCGATTTGAATGCGCTCAATCCTTCACCCTGAACAGCATCCCGCATGCGAGCGTTTGGGGCCTTTGCCGCAAGCAATTCCAACAATCGGAGGACGCATGCCACCGCGCCCTCCGGCGCGACTGCGCCGATCGGTGTTGATGTCGACGCATTCCCGCCAAGCGAAACGTGAAGCGATGCGCCGTGCTGAGCATCGATGGCGCGCAGTCTGACATCGGCGGCAACATCATCGAAATGCAAGACGCCGCCACCGTCGACGACCACTGAAACCTTGGCCGACAGACTTGAAGCAATTGATGCCGACGCAAAACTCGCGCGCAACGCGGCAGCCAGAGCGCCAGCATTAAATGTATCGTCGTCATCGAGGCCGCTAAGCGGATTCACCTGAACCGGAATGCCTTCGCTGCCGTCGATGCGCAGCGCAGCCACATCGGCCGCCAACATCGGCGCCGACGCTGCGCTGAGGCCGCGAATCTGAATGCTGCCGCGCGACGTGATCTCGATGATGCCGTTGCCGTGCGTCCGTGCAGCCCGGCACAGACCACCAAACGCGTCCAAGCCGATGGTCGATCCGGTCGGCGTCAATCGCGCCAGCAGACCGTCACCGGTCATCATTGGCGCCGACAGTCCCGGACAAGCGCCGCGGCGATAAAGCGCGTTCATGACACCGCCTCCGCTCGCAAAGCACTCAGGCTCGCGTCGACATCGTTGCGGCGCGGATGCCACAAGCCAAGCCGGCGCGCCGCAGCGAGCCGCTCGGCAATGGCGCGCGCCGCCGCCGGATTTTCGGACAGCAAGAACGCGCGCACACGCGCATCGACGAGATAGGCATCGTGCACGAGATCGATGAGCACGCTCGGCACCGCGCCGGTCGTTGTTGCAAAATCGATCAGCCGGTCCACCGTCTCAGCAAGCTCAGCCGCGCCGCGCGGACCGTGGCGCATTTGTCCTTCGATAAAGCGCGGGTTGATCGCCCGCGAACGCACGATCCGCGCCAAGGCCGCGGCAAGTGGCCGCGCCCGCGGGCGGCACGGATCGGTCATGTCCAACATGACGAGATCGGGGCTTCGGCCGAGGGTCGCGGCCGCAGCGGCAAAGCCCCCGACGAACGATGCGTCTTCGGCGCCTTCGAGCAGATCGCGCGATGGATCGTCGCTGACATGCACCAGAAGATCGGCCGCCGCGACACGCGCGGAAAATGCGTCGGGCGCGTGATCACCCGCGCCATCCGCCCCGCCGTAGATGTGCGACGCGGCGGCAAGATAGGCCGCACCGATGCTCTGGCGGTCGGTCTCTTGCCCGTTGTTCAGCAAATCAACGCCAGCGCCGTAAGCGCCGGGCGCGGTTCCGAAAATGCGCGCAAGTGCAATTCTGGCATCGCCGTTCGACGCCCGGCGCACCGCTGCCAGCGGATTCTCATCGTCGACTTCATCACGCGCAGCAACCGCCTTCACCGCGGCATCGAGCAGCGCGATTTGCGCCGGGAACAAATCGCGGAACAGCCCAGAGATGCGCCAGGTCACGTCGACGCGCGGCCGGCCGCTCGACACGCACGGCAGCACCTCGATTCCGAGCACCCGCCCGGTGCCGTGATCCCATGTCGGCCGGCAACCCATCAAAGCGAGACCTTGCGCGATCTCCTCGCCGCCCGTTCGCAATGTAGCGCTGCCCCACAGGTCGATCACCAAAGCGCGCGGCATCTCGCCGTGGGTCTGCATATAGCCGCGGATGACCTCGTCCGCCGCCAGGCGGCCGAGGTCCATGGCGGTCGGCGTCGGCAGTGTGCGCGGGTCGGCGGTATACATATTGCGCCCGGTCGGCATCACGTCGCGACGCTCACGATGCGGCGAGCCGGAGGGCCCGGGTGCGATCCGTCGTCCGTCGAGCGCATCGATCAGACTGCGCCGTTCGCTGTCCGCGCTCGCGGTCCAGGCAGGATCCGCCCCACCACCCAAAGGCGCGCGTCCGTAGATGTGCTGGCCATCCTTGACCGCGAGATCCTTGAGATCGCACAGCCAAGCATCGATGCGGCGCAGCGCCTCTTCCGGATTGGCGCGCGTCTCAACGCCGGCCTCGCGGGCAAGGCCGCTACGCTGCGCGGTCTCGACGATCAGGCCGGCCAGCCGCTCGCGCCGGCGGCGGTCAAGGCCATCGGCCTGGGCATATTCATCGACCAGCCGTTCCAGCTCGCGCGCGTCGCCGGACAAGTCCGCACCCACGAGTGGTGGCGGCAGATGGCCGATGGTGAGCGCTGCGATCCGTCGCTTGGCCTGCGCCGCCTCGCCGGGATTGCTGACGATGAAGGGATAGATGACCGGCAGCGATCCGACGACAGCTTCCGGGAAGCACGCCTGCGTCAATGCCACCGCCTTGCCGGGAAGCCATTCGAGCGTGCCGTGAGCACCCATGTGGACGATGGCGTCGACGGCTGCGACATGCTGCATCCATAGCCCGAAGGCCAGCAGCGCATGGCGCGGCGGCAATGACGGATCGTGATAGTCCGACCGCCGGCTGCCCGGTCGCCCGCGGTCGGGCGGCAAGGCCACGATCGCGTTGCCAAAGCTGCGCGCGCGGAAATGGAACGCACCGTCGCGCACATCGGGATCGGTCTCCGGCTCGCCCCATGCGGCGCGGATTTTTTCGTCGACGCTCAACGGAAGCTTGGCAAGCTGCTCGCGATACGCCGCGATGGACATGCAACAGTCGGAGTCCGGCTTGCCGACAGCGTAAAGCAGTGCTTTCGAACTCTGAGGCGCGTCTGAAACAGCATAGCCCGCATCCGCAAGATCGGTGAGCAGCGCGTTGACGCTGGCCGGCACATCAAGGCCGACGGCATAGCCGGTCCGGCCCGGCGCCCCGGGATAATCGGGCATCAGGATCGCAATCCGCCGTTCGTGGCGCGGCTTCATCTGCAATCGCACCAAGCTCGCAATCCGATCGGCCACGGCATCGATCCGACCCGGCTCAGGCTCATTAGCGATGCCGGTGAACGCCAAGCCTTCGAACAGTTGCGAGGGATTTTTGAATGACAACACGCCGGCAAGCACGCGGCCATCGAGTTCGGGCAGCACGACATGCATGGCGAGATCGGCGGCGCCAAACCCGCGCGGGCTGTCGCTCCAGGCCGCACGCTTGGTGGTGGCGACGATGGCCTGAAGCACGGGAACACCGACGTCATCGAGCGGCGTTGGCGCGCCGGGTTCTCCGGCGGCGGCAAACGCCGTCGTGGTGACGATCACAGCGGGAGCCAACCGCGATAATGCCGCGCGTAGGAACAAGGCGGCTTCGGCATCCTTCAGGCTGGTGACGAACAGCGGCGCCGGCGCGAGCCCACGCGCGACCAGCGCATGATAGAGCGCATCGATCGGCGCAACGTCCGCGGCCAGCAGCATCGACCTGTAAAAGACGATCGGGATCACCGGCCGCCCGTGCGTAATCGTGCTCAGGAGGCGATCGAGATCAATCGTTTGTTCCGCCGGCGTGTATCCACCGGCCCGTGGCAGCGGGCTGGGTTCGGAATATTTCAACGCCGCCCCTGCATGTCCGGACAACCGGCGCAAGAGCGCGCGAAGATTGTCACGGCCACCCTCACGGAAGTAGCGCAGCAAGGCCGCGAGTTCGTCGGACGGCAGCGTCGATATCTCGGCAAGCCGCGGATCGTCGCGATCCTCGCCGGGTAACACTGCCAGCGCGATGCCGCGTTCCTGCGCGAGCACGGCGAGCCGCTCAATTCCGTATTGCCACCAAACGAGCCCGCCGAGCAGACGGACGACGATCACCTTGGCATGGCGGCCAACGCGATCGATCCAGAGGTCGACCGACATCGGGTGCTTGAGATCGCGCAATTGCACCAGACGGACGCTCGGCAACGTCTCGCGCTCGACGGCCCAGGCTGCGGCAAGTCCGCCTAGATCGCTGTCGGCAAACGAAAGAATAGCGATATCGCCGGGCGGCTGACCGAGATCGACCGGCTCGACGATGTCGTCAAGGCTCGCTGAGCTGGTCGTCAATAGATGCATCGATCATCCACTGAGCATGCGCGTGATGACGGCGCGGTCTAGTCCCTTAAGCCCGATCACCACTAGGCGCGTCTCGCGCTTTTCCGACGCGGCCCAGGGGCGATCGTAGTGCGACGTGACGCGCGGGCCGACCGCCTGCACCAAGAGCCGCATCGGCTTGCCGCGCACCGCCGCGAAACCCTTGATCCGCAGCACGCCGGTCGCCTCGGCGGTCGCCGCCACGAGACCCGTCAGCGCCGCCGGGTCGTCGATCTCAGGCAGCGGCACGACGAAGCTGTCGAAATCGTCGTGATCATGATCGAGCTCGTCGTCATGCAACGTCCGGCGGTTTTCGATATCGGCTTCGGTGCCGACATTGAGGCCGAGCAGCGTCGGCGCATCGACCTTGCCGTTCGACACCTGCACGACCTTGACCGCGCGCGGCAAGGCCTTGGCGATTGACGCCGACGCTTTGTCGATCCCCGATTGATCAAGAAGATCGCATTTGTTCATCACGACAAGATCGGCGCATGCGATCTGATCTTGGAACACTTCTTCGATCGGATCGTCATGATCGAGCGCGTTGTCCGCCGCACGCTGCGTGGCCAGCGCCTTCATGTCGCCCGACACCTGGCCGTCGGCCAGCGCCGCGCCATCGACGACCGCGACCACGCCATCCACGGTCACGCGATTCTTGATCGACGGCCAGTGGAACGCTTGGACCAGCGGCTTTGGCAGCGCGAGCCCGGAGGTCTCGATCACGATGTGTTCGACCTTAGGACGGAGCGCGAGAATGACGTCGAGCGCCGGGACAAACTCGTCGGCCACGGTGCAACACAGGCACCCGTTCGCAAGCTCGACGATATTCTCCTCGGGGCAGGTTTCGTCGCCGCAACCCTTCAAGATTTCGCCGTCGATGCCGACATCGCCAAATTCATTGACGATGATGGCGAGCCGGCGCCCGTTCGCATTGGCCAGCACGTGACGGATCAGCGTCGTCTTGCCGGCCCCCAGAAAGCCGGTGACGATCGTACATGGAACGCGCGCAAGCTCATCCGTCATTCGCTCGGCTCCTGAAAATCAAACGGCGGCACCCGCGCGATCAATCCCCGCTTCAAGGCGTCCGGCCGGTCGCGCCACGGCATCAAGCCGTCGGCCGATTGAGCGAGAAGCTGCGCGCCTTGCACCAACGCCTGCGCGTCCGCCGCCGGATCGAGATGACCGAATACGTAAGTCCACGCGGGGGCCGATGCATCGGTCCGTCGCATCACCGCGCTGCAGCCGCGCTTGCAATTAGCAAGGCAGCGCAACGGTTGAACGGTGATATCGGTGTTTTCAGCCGCACGCGCCGTTGCCGCGGCAAGCGCCGCGCCGGGGCGTGGCGCATCGTCCGGATCGTCGGGCTGCCGGCACGTCGTGCAGACATAGATGATGGCTGTCGCGCCGTTACGCGCCTCAATGTCTGCGTTGTTGGAATTATCGGCCATTGTCACCCGCGCTGCTCCTCCTTGGAGCGATCCGCATTAATCTCGGGTGCTCGAACGGCATACGCCGCCCGATGAGGCCGTCACAGCGTTGTTTGTGCCAGGGCACCCCGCCCGGCACGTGACGGAACTAACGGCAGGTCTCCTGGCTTGCGGGTCACCGCCCGTCACCGCCTTCCCGGGAATGTCCCAGTGGCATTGTGGCACGAGCTCGCCGCTTACAGTTGCGGGGGCAGCTACGGAATTGGGACCTTCGTCCCGCACCGCATTCCCTTTTCGCTCTTCTGTTCGAAAAGACCGTCAGTTCCAGACCTATAAATGGCCAGATGGCGGCTTTGTCAATGGACGCACCAGTTGGCGCGCCGGTGCGGCCCTAGCCTTTTGGGTGGGCAATATGGTTCAAAGGACCGCGCCGGCTTAGGGTGATGATTTGAATGGTGGATGGTCTATTGGCAAGCGACGGCCCGCAATTGACCCTTGTCCTCGGCGGCGCCCGGTCGGGCAAAAGCCGCTATGCGGAATCGGCTGTCATGGCGTCGCGACCGCCCTGGATATACGTCGCGACCGCGGAACCATTGGACGACGAGATGGCGGCGCGGATCGCCAAGCACCGCGATCGTCGCGGACGCGATTGGCAAACGGTCGAAGCGCCGCTCGACCTCGCTGGGGCGATCTCCACCGCAGCGGCATCGAGCGCAATTCTCGTCGATTGCCTGACGCTGTGGCTCTCAAATCTGATGCTCAAGGAACGCGACATCGACGCCGAAGTTGAGCGCCTCGAAACCGCAATGACGACGCGCAAGACGCCGCTCGTTCTGGTCAGCAACGAGGTCGGATTTGGCATCGTGCCAGAGAACGCACAAGCTCGGCGATTTCGCGATCTGCAAGGGCGGCTCAATCAGCGGATCGCGGCGCGTGCCGACCGCGTCGTCCTCGTCGTCGCAGGGCTGCCGATGTTCGTAAAGGGAACGCCATGAGCAAGATCATCGACGAGACCGAAGCCGAACGCCACCGCGCCAAGATGGAAAAGCGAAAGGCGGTGCAGGACGCCGAGATCGCGGAAAAGACAGTCGAGAAGGGCCTGCTGATCATCCACACCGGTACCGGCAAGGGCAAGTCGACCGCGGCTTTCGGGCTCGCGCTCCGCATGCTCGGACGCGGGCGGCGCGTCGGCGTTATCCAATTCATCAAGGGTGCCTGGCATTCGGCGGAACGCGACGCGCTGGAGACCTTCGGCGATCAGGTGGTCTGGCACACCATGGGCGAAGGCTTCACCTGGGATACGCAGGACCTTAAGCGCGACGTCGCCGCGGCAGAACGCGCCTGGAACAAAGCCTGCGAACTGATGGCCGACCCGACGCTCGCGCTCCTCATCCTCGATGAGCTGAACATCGCGCTGCGCTATGATTATCTCGATCTGCGGGCGGTCATCTCAACGCTCGCCGCGAGGCGACCCGACCTGCACGTGGTCATCACCGGCCGCAACGCCAAGCCCGACCTGATCGCCGCGGCCGATCTGGTCACCGACATGACCCTCGTCAAACATCACTTCAAGGCCGGCGTGAAGGCACAGCCCGGCATCGAGTTTTAAGATTTGGAGTTCTGACAGTGGCCGCACGCGCGATTATGTTTCAGGGCACCGGCTCCGACGTGGGCAAATCGCTCATCGTCGCCGGCCTCGCGCGCGCCTACACCAAACGCGGACTGCGGGTTCGCCCATTCAAGGCGCAAAACATGTCCAATAACGCCGCGGTCGCAGCCGACGGGGGCGAGATCGGCCGCGCGCAGGCGCTGCAAGCGCGCGCCGCCGGCGTGCCGCCCAGCATTCACATGAACCCGGTGCTCCTCAAGCCACAGAGTCAAGTCGGCGCGCAAATCGTCGTGCAGGGAAAAGTCTATGGCACGGCGAAAGGCATCGAATACATGCGCATGAAACCCAAAATAATGCCCTACGTGCTCGACAGTTTCGAACGCTTGAAGCAAGAAGCCGATCTGATCCTGGTCGAAGGCGCGGGAAGCGCCTCGGAAATCAATTTGCGGAAACATGACATCGCCAACATGGGTTTCGCGCGTGCAACCGATACGCCTGTCGTGATCATCGGCGACATTGACCGCGGCGGCGTGATTGCAAGTCTGATCGGCACCAAGGCCGTTCTCGATCCCGAAGACGCCGCGCTTGTCCAAGGCTTCATCGTCAACAAATTCAGCGGCGACCCAAGCTTGTTCGCCGCCGGCGATGACGCAATTGTCGCTGCTACCGGCTGGCCTTC
Organism: Phreatobacter oligotrophus; assembly: GCF_003046185.1. Lineage (NCBI taxonomy): Bacteria > Pseudomonadati > Pseudomonadota > Alphaproteobacteria > Hyphomicrobiales > Phreatobacteraceae > Phreatobacter > Phreatobacter oligotrophus. The sequence goes on along the minus strand of NZ_PZZL01000020.1, from coordinate 3,926 downwards.
GCTTGGCTTGGTTCCCTACTTTTCCGAGTCGCGGAATCTTCCGGCTGAGGATTCGTTGGCGCTGGATCGTCCAACCCGGCGGCGCGACAACGCCAAGCTTGTGATCGCCGTTCCCATCCTGCCGCAGATCGCCAACTTCGATGACCTCGATCCGCTTGAAGCTGAATCCAACATCAACCTGATCCGCGTCCATCCCGGCCAAGCATTGCCCGGCGATGCGGACCTGGTGATCCTTCCCGGATCGAAAACGACCATTGCCGGGCTAAGGGCGCTGCGTGAGAGCGGCTTCGACGTCGATATCGCCGCGCATGTCCGCCGGGGTGGAATGGTGCTTGGGCTGTGCGGCGGCTATCAAATGTTGGGCAAGAGCATCGCCGATCCGAGCGGCATCGAAGGGCCGGCCGGAACGGTGCCGGGATTAGGTTTGCTCGACGTCGAAACGGTGCTGTCGCCGGAGAAAAGACTGGAGCTGAGCAGCGGAACGACACGCGACGGTGTCTCCTTCTCCGGCTACGAAATGCACATGGGTGTGACGGAAGGATCCGACCGTGCGCGGCCGTTCGCGCATCTCGCGGACGGAACGCCCGAGGGCGCGATTTCAGCCAATGGCCTGGTGGTCGGCACCTATATCCACGGAATTTTCGCCGACGACAAACAGCGCGCGGCATGGCTTGCCCGCTTGGACGGTGGCGCGACGACAATCGCTTACGACGACCTGGTCGAACGCACGCTGGACCGGCTGGCTTGGCATCTCACCACGTTCATCGATCTCGACCGGCTGCTTACATTGGCGCGATGACGACCGCGGCGAGAACGGCCACCAGCACGATGAAGATCAAATCGGCGCGCCGATAAAGCGCCAGCGCGGCGCGAATATCTGTCGGCCCGGCATCGCTGCGGCCGTTGCCCATGGCCGCGTCCTCAACCATGACCCCACCGTAGACGCGTGGACCTGCCAACGCCAAACCCAATGCGCCCGCCATGGCCGCTTCCGGGTAGCCCGCATTCGGCGATCGATGATGATGGGCATCGCGGCGCACCGCCCGCCAGGCCTGCGATGCGGACGCATTCTTGCTGATGGCCGCCGCCGCGATAATCAAAAGAGCGGACAGACGCGACGCCGGCAGGTTAACGAGATCGTCCAAACGCGCGGCCGCGAAGCCGAAGTCGCCATAGCGCGGGGTGCGATGACCGATCATGCTGTCGGCTGTATTGATGGCCTTATAGGCAGCGCCGCCAGCCAGTCCGCCAAGGGTGAGCCAGAACACCGGCGCAACGATGCCGTCGGAAAAATTTTCGGCCAGGCTTTCGATGGCCGCGCGCGACACGCCAGCCGCATCAAGAGTATCGGGATCGCGGCCGACGATCTGCGACACCGCTTGGCGTCCACCCGACAGCCCCTCGCGCTCCAGTGCATCGGCCACCCGGGCGACATGAACATGCAGGCTGCGCTGAGCGAGCAGCGTGCTAGCCAGCGTGCCGGCCATTACGATGCCCAATGGCAGCAGCAGAAGCCCGCGTTGCACGCCGAACCCCAAGGCGGCCGGAACCGCGACAATACAGAAAGCGGCCATGAATCCCGACGTCTTGCGATAGGCCGCGCTTCGGTCCGGACGGTTGAACTTGCAATCGAGCCAGTCGATCATGTAGCCCATCCACATCACCGGATGGCCGATCGCCCGCGTGATGCGATCGGGATAGCCGACCGCGGCTTCGATCAAGAGGGCCAGTAAGGTAACCGTGACGTTCATCAACCCTCACATCGAGGCATTGGGTCTGGCGCCGCTTGCCCATGGCGGCGATTTGGTCGCGGCACGGCGCCTGTTTCCCAATGCCCCGGAACCTTTCATCGATCTGTCGACCGGGATCAATCCCTATTCCTATCCATTACCGCCACTGCCGACCGATTGTTTCACCCGGCTGCCCGATCGGGCCGCCGTCGGGGCGCTGGCGGCCACCGCCGCCCGTGCTTATGGCGCACCGTCCGAGGGCTGCGTGGTGCCCGCGCCGGGAACGCAAATCCTGCTAACCCAGGTGGCAGCGTTGGCGACCCGAGGGCGTGCCGTCATCTTAGGCCCGACTTATGCCGAGCATGCGCACGCGGCACAATTGATAGGGCACGAAACGATCGAGGTTTCAGATCCCAATCTACTTCGATCGGCCAACCTCGCGGTCGTGGTCAACCCGAACAATCCGGACGGACGAATCCTTCATAAACCATTGCTGCTCGATATCGCCGCCGAGCTTCACCGGCGCGGCGGGCTGCTGGTCGTCGATGAAGCCTTCGCCGACGTGGCGAGCCAATTTAGCCTCGCCGAAACCGTCGAGCGGCCGAATATAATCGTGCTGCGGTCATTTGGTAAATTTTATGGGCTGGCTGGCCTACGCCTCGGCTTTGCGCTGTTGCAGCCACGCCTTGCTCTGCGGTTACAGGCCATGCTCGGACCATGGTCGGTATCCGGGCCCGCTATCGTCATCGGCCAGGCCGCATTAGCGGACGTCGATTGGAAAACACGGACGATCGCTGAATTGGCGCAAGCCGTCGTGCGGCTGGATCGCCTGCTGGTGGCAGCGGGCCTTGAAATTGTGGGCGGTACCTTGCTTTACCGACTGACACGATGTGCCGACGCGGCCGTGTTGTTCGAACATCTCGGCCGCGCGGGGATCTTGGTCCGGCGTTTCAGCGAAAATTCTGAGTGGCTGCGGTGGGGTATCCCTCACGGCGATCCCTCTTGGCTGCGGTTGGAAGCCGCCCTGACGACAGCGCATCTCGCGTAGAAAACTCGAACCATGAAAAGCTGTATCGCATGAGTGGGGCTCCAAAATTTGATGCAAATTTCCGTGCTCAGCTGCGCGATCTGCTAATTTGGCGTCGAGACGTTAGGCATTTCAGACAAGATCCGGTTTCCAAAGATACTTTGCATCGCCTACTCCAGCTTGCTTGTCTCTCGCCCTCGGTAGGGCTCAGTCAACCATGGCGCTTTGTCGTCGTTCGTGATTCGACTCGACGCGATGCTATTCGCGCATGTTTCGAGGCGTGCAATGCCGAGGCTTTGTTAGATCAAACACAAGAGCGCGCCTCACTCTATGCTCGTCTGAAACTTGCTGGATTGGACGATGCGCCTTGTCAGGTAGCAGTGTTCGCAGATCGTTCTACCACCCAAGGGCGTGGTCTCGGGCGACTTACAATGCCAGAAATGATCGAATATTCTGCGGTTCTTGCTGCCCATACGCTGTGGCTTGCAGCTCGAGCCGAAGGTGTTGGCCTCGGCTGGCTCTCGATTTTAGATCCATTGCGCGTCGCTGAGATATTGGACGTCCCCGCAGAATGGACGTTAATTGGCTATCTCTGCTTGGGCTATCCCGTTGACGAGAACCAGACGCCGCTTCTTGAACAAGAGGGATGGGAAGCTCGGCGTCCGTTGTCAGAGGTGATTGTCGATCGCTGACTATTGAGCCGATGCAATTTCGTTGTGCCGCGGTTTTTACGAATCAGATGCGGTCGCCTGGATGCGTTAATAGACGCCCCGAAGCGGCACCTCCGCTGCCAAACGGGTCAACAGCTTAGCATGCCGATCCACGCCCCCGCCGATTAACAATCTCACCTCTGATAAATCTCATTATCGCGGGTCACATTGGATGCTCAGCCCCTCCTACGGGCTGACGTGACCCCCGTTTCTCATCCAGCCGGAGCGAGAGTCCTGGGTTGATCTGAGCCTTCGTTGAGGTGGGTGGCAAGAGGCCGGCGCGCGTAGCTATCAGCCTGCGCAGCGTGCCGGCCGACGTCGCCGCAGAGGGCGCTGGCGTAGGCCCGAGGCGTGAGCCAGCCGATGACGTTGCCCCCGTCGAAGCCCTCGGTTTGAACTGGACTCCGTCGAAAGGAGACGGAGATGAAGAAGAGCCGGTTCACGGAAGACCAGATCATT
>NZ_PZZL01000019.1 GCF_003046185.1 Phreatobacter oligotrophus | reverse complement strand
GATGAGCAGCCTTGGCAGGCTTTTTGGTTGAAGTAGAAGTGCAAGATCTTCCCGTCCTCTTCCCGGGAGAAGCGGTTCGGCAACTCCTCGCCCATGGGGCAACGATACGTGTCGGTATCGGGCCGGTAGGTGAAGTCGTCCTTCGCCCACAGCCCGCGGGCGCGAGCTGGCGAGGTGTCAGGTTTTGGCACCAGTGCCGTGATGCCTGCCTCGTCGCAGGCGCGTAGTTGCCAGCCCTCGTAGTAACCGCGGTCGGCGAGCACCGTTAGGCTTTCAGCCTGTGTCTCGATCTTGGCCGCAGTGGCCATCGGCAGCAACTGCGAGCGGTCACTCCCCTTGTTGGTCAGTTCATGTGCGACCACCAGATGATGCCGGGCGTCCACGGCCGTTTGCATGTTGTATCCCACCACACCGTGGCGATCGTTGGCGGTCGCCATGGCACGGGCGTCCGCGTCGGTGAGTGAGAGCTGGCCGTCAGGAGCGGTCTCAAGCTGCCGGCCGATCTCCTCCAGTTCAACGAGGCGACCGCGCAGCAGGGCGAGCCGCTCCTTCAGGCGCTCCATCGTGGCAGCAGGCGGAGCCGCATCTGCCCGATCCGCAGCATCGAGGTCCGCCATGTATTGCTCGATGGTCTCTTCCACATGCGCCTTGCGGCGGGCGAGCTTGGCCTTTGTGAAGTTCCTCTCATGGGTGTTCACAGCCCGGAACTTGGACCCATCGATTGCAACGACACTGCCGCCGACAAGGCCAAGCGCTCGACAGACCGCGATGAACCTCTGGCACGCCTGCTTGATCGCGAGCGCGTTGTCGTGCCGGAAGTCCGCGATCGTTTTGAAGTCGGGAGCCAGCTTCCCCGTCAGCCACATCAGCTCGACATTGCGGCCCGCTTCCCGCTCCAGTTTCCGGCTCGACGTCAGTTGGTGCACGTAGCCATAGATGTAGAGCTTCAGCATCATGCCGGGCGCGTAACCCGGCCGTCCCGTCGCCGCAGGATGGACGCGCGTGAAGCCGAGCGCTCCCAGATCAAGCTCATCCACGAAGGCGTCGATCACCCGAACTGGATTGTCCGGGCCGACATAATCTTCGAGGCATGGAGGTAGAAGCGAAGGCTGGTGGCTATCAGACGCCTCGACAAAACGTCCCATCCGGCACCTCCGAACCAGCTGTCGAAGGATATCACAGTGCAGGTTTCCACACAGCCTCGAGGCGCGAAGCGGACGCGCTTTGGAGGCCGATCCTGGGCCCAAAGCCGACATCATAAACGTCCGGTGTTGGGCAATTGAACTTGGCTGGGAAATGGTAGCTAGGGCTCATCGAAACACCGGGTCCGGTAAGGACCACAACTACCCGCGCGAGAGCCGGGCGTCAGCCTGATGTTGCAGGTCAGAGGTGTTCAATCCGGCGAACGACCCAAGGGCCGCGTTCAAGTTATTGAACATCGCCGATCTGGCCAGATGCAACCAAGATTTCCAAATCGCATCGTGATGTCAGCACCTTAGGCTGATCAAGACCTAGCGGCCGCTGACTGGCACGGAAGTTTCAACAGTTCCCTCGAACGCGAGGCCTGTAAATGTCACTTCTGTTCCTGGTATTTGGTGCCCTGGCATATGCTCCACTCGCAGCCTGGCTCGGCGGGCGCTCTTCTGCGGTCGTGGCTGTTGGCCCGCTTGTGCTGTTCGGCGCGTTCCTGACCTTCGTGCCGGTTGTTGCCGACGGCGGTCACATCCTCGAAACGTGGAACTGGATACCCAGTCTGGGGGTGACGGCTGCCTTCAGGGTTGACGGCCTATCGCTCACCTTCGCTTTGCTGATCACCGGGATCGGCGCGTGCATCTTTCTTTATGCGTCGGCGTATCTTTCAGGGGCGGAGCGGCTCCCAAGGTTCTATGCAACGCTCGCCTTGTTCATGGCTTCCATGATCGGAGCGGTGCTTGCCGATGATCTGGTGCTTCTGGTCGTCTTCTGGGAGCTGACCAGCCTCACGTCATTCCTCCTGATCGGCTATCGCCCGGAAAATCCCGCCACGAGGCGGTCGGCGCAGCAAGGGTTCCTGATCACCGTCACCGGTGGGCTCGCGATGCTTGCCGGTGTTATCGTACTGGGAACGGCGGCTGGGACGACGTCTATTTCCGGGATCGCTTCCCAAGGTGGCGCGATCGCCAACCACCCGTCCGCGCCGGCCATCATCATTCTCATCGCCTGCGGCGCCTTCGCCAAATCCGCGCAGGCTCCCCTGCACTCGTGGCTGGCAAATGCGATGGTGGCTCCCACCCCCGTCTCCGCCTATCTGCACTCCGCCACGATGGTGAAGCTGGGCGTGTATCTGCTTGCGCGGCTCAATCCGACGTTCGGTGAGCACGCCGTGTGGGTCGGACTGCTGATGACATTCGGCGCCATCACCATGGTCACGGGTGCGGCGCTCGCACTCCGGGAAACCGACCTCAAAAAGATACTCGCATATTCCACGATTGCCTCGCTCGGGACTTTGGTCCTGCTGATCGGAACGCCGGGCCAGTTGGCAGCAGTCGCGGCGATGACCTTTCTGATCGTCCACGCGCTGTATAAGGCCTGCCTGTTCATGGTCGCGGGCATCATCGACCATGAAGCGGGCACACGGGACGCGTCCTTCCTTCGTGGACTTCGGCGGACCATGCCGCTGACGTCGGCCGTCGGTCTCGTGGGTGCCCTGTCGATGGCGGGCTTGCCGCCCTTGTTCGGCTTCATCGGCAAGGAGCTGGTCTATGAGGCCGCCTTCGCTGACCCCCTCGCCTGGTTGACTGTTGCTTTGTTGGTCCCTACCAACGCCGTCATGGTGGTGGTCGCGGGCCTTGCCGGTTGGCGAGCCTTTGCTGGCGAACCGGTCGCCGCCGCCAGCACTGCGCACGACCCTGGGCCCGCGATGTTGGCTGGGCCAGCCCTCCTGGCGCTCCTGGGGGCGACTTTTGGGCTTCTGCCGTCCTTGGTCGGAAGCTCACTGATCCTGCCGGCCGCAGCCGCAGTCTCGGGTTTACCCGTTACGTACAAACTCGCGCTCTGGCACGGGTTCACGCCCATGCTCGTCGCCAGCTTGGTGACACTAGCCGCAGGTGCCATCATCTACAGGTCCTGGGACCAGATCAGGGCGCGTCTCGCAGGCACTTCCTTCTTCGAGGACAAAGGACCCGACCGCGCCTATGACCACCTGATGGCTGGGCTGCAGAGCCTTGCCGTCTGGCAGACCGGTTTGATCCAGAACGGCAGCCTTCGCTCATACGCCGGACGGGTTTTCCTGGTGATCGCCGCCGGCGCTTCCGCCACATTGCTGCTGCGGCAGGGCCTCCAAATCCCGTCCTTTCAAGGGGTTCTAGGGGCAGAGATCATTCTCGCCGCACTCCTGTGCATCTCGGCCATTGCCGTCACAGCTGCCCGCAACATCTTCTCAGGCATTGTGTCGGCCGGCATCGTCGGGTTTGCCGTTGCGCTGGTGTTCCTGTTCCAGGGCGCGCCCGACCTCGCCTTCACGCAGTTCTCGGTCGAAGCTCTGGCCATCGTCATCTTCCTCGGAATTATCGGTCGGATGCCGTTCCGAGAGCGAGACTATCGGACGAGGCCGGAACGTCTCCGCGATGGCGCAATCGCCTTAGCACTCGGACTGACCGCAACCCTCGTCATGCTGGCGGTCATCTCCCAACCCTTCAACGATCGCCTGTCCGCGTTCTTCCGCGATGCCAGCGTTCCGCATGCGCATGGCCGCAACATCGTGAACGTCATCATTGTCGACTTTCGTGCTCTCGACACCCTTGGGGAGATTGCAGTGCTTGGTCTTGCAGCACTCGCTGCTGCTGCTGTGCTGGCAGGTCTACGGAAGCCGGTTGAGGAGAAGTCGCCATGAACTCCCTTATTCTGCGCACATCCAGCAAGCTCGTTCTTCCCGTGGCCCTTGTGTTTTCGATTTACGTTCTGCTGCGAGGACACAACGAGCCGGGTGGCGGTTTCATCGGCGGGCTGATCGCTGCGGCCGGCATCACCGTTCATGCACTCCCGCGGGGGCGCGATGCCATGATGAAGACCCTGCGCCTCACACCGAAGGCCATGATCGGCGTGGGCCTGCTGTTGGCCTTGGCCGCAGGCATTCCGGCCCTGATGGGAGGCGAGCCCTATCTGACCCATCTCTGGCCGTTTCCGGCGGCCGGACTTGGGACCGCCTTGATCTTCGATGTCGGCGTCTATCTCACCGTGATCGGCTCGGTCCTGACGTTCCTCTCCTTCTACCTGGAGTCCTGACGTGGAGCCGATATTCGCCATCGCTTTCGGCGTAATGATTGCCGCTGCCGCCTACATGGTCATGTCGCGCAATGTGTTGCGCGTGGCGCTTGGCTTCCTTGTGATGAGCAATGCCGCGAACCTCGCGATCTTTATCGCGGGACGGATGGGGACGACGGTTCCGCCCCTGATCGCGTCAGGCCAGAGCTCGATTGAATCCAGCGCAAACCCGTTGCCCCAGGCCTTGGTCCTGACAGCGATCGTCATCTCCTTTGCCCTCGCTGCATTCACGATGGTGCTGTTCGAAAGTGCCCATCGGCGTCTGAACACCCTCGACACGGAACGCATGCGCGAGGCTGAGCCCATCGTCGGCGGATCGATGATCGCGCCGAAAGGCGACATCACCGACCCTCGCCGACAGCCTCAGGTGGAGGCGGCCCGATGACCCCCCACCTGCTGCTGACTCTACCCGTCGCCTTTCCGCTTATTGGTCTCGCCCTCTGCGCCCTGTTTTGGCGGAATCACAAGCTTCAGCGAGCGGTCAGTCTGCTGGCCAGCGTCGGCCTCCTCTCGTCATCAGTGGCGCTTCTCTTCGCCACCCATGATGGCACGGTGATCGCAACCCAGTTCGGGAGTTGGGCTGCGCCGTTCGGTATCAGTTTTGTGGCCGACATGTTTGCGGCGGCGATGGTGCTGATCACCGGGATCATGGCGGTCGCCGTGGGGGTCTACGGACTGGCTCTCGATGCAGAGGAACGCGAAAGAGCTTTTTTCCACCCGCTCTACCAGGGGCTCCTGCTCGGTGTGACCGGCGCATTCCTGACGGGCGATATCTTCAATCTGTATGTGTGGTTCGAGATCATGCTGATCTCGTCATTCGGTCTGCTGGCAGCAGGCGGCGGGAAAGAACAACTTGACGCTGGCGTCAAATACGTCGCGCTGAACCTTATCGCCACCATCTTTTTCCTGATCTCCGTTGCATTCCTGTATGGCGCAACGGGCACCCTGAACATGGCAGACCTTGCGCGGACCCTGCCAACGATCGAGAACCAGGGGCTTGTTACCACGCTCGGAATTCTCTTTCTGTTGGCATTTGGCGCTAAGGCTGCGGTCTTTCCGCTCTTCTTCTGGCTGCCGGCTGCCTATCACACCGCCTCGGCCCCGGTTGTCGCCATCTTTGCCGCCCTTCTGACGAAGGTGGGCGTGTACGCGATCATCCGTAGCTTCACACTGATGTTCGACACCGATGCTGGCTTTACCGGTCCGGTGATCGCGGTTCTTGCGGGTCTCACAATGGTGACGGGAGTGCTCGGAGCGGCCGCGCACTTCGACACGCGGCGAATACTGTCTTTCCACATCATCAGCCAGATCGGATACATGCTGATTGGAATAGCGGTCGCGACACCGTTGGCCATTGCGGGTTCTGTTCTTTACGTCATCCACCACATCGTCGTGAAGGCAAACCTCTTCCTGATCGCGGGGATCGTGGACCGGGCGGGCGGCTCTTTCCATCTAAAGGAGGTCGGGGGACTTTACCGGACCCTGCCTTGGCTTGGGATCCTCTTTCTCATTCCGGCGCTGTCTCTGGCCGGGCTCCCGCCTCTTTCCGGGTTCTGGTCGAAATTCACGGTGATCAAGGCCAGCTTCGACGCCGGCCATCTGGCGCTCGCCGCAACTGGTCTCGTTGTTGGTGCGCTGACGCTCTATTCGATGCTGAAGATCTGGAACGAGGCGTTCTGGAAGGCTGCGCCCGATGCCTCGGTTGATGCGATGAGGCGCTTTTCGGCTGATCGAACCACCCGACTGATCATGGTGGCGCCAGCAGTCGCATTGGCAGCCATTACACTGACCATCGGACTGGCGGCCGAGCCTTTCGTGGATTTCTCCATGCGTGCTGCCGGACAGCTGCTGGATAAGTCCGTCTACATCGATGCTGTGACTGCCGCATCTCGTCCCTTTGAGAGGAGGCCGTAGTGACGGTGATCCGCGCCTGGCTCGTTCTCGCCTTCTACTTTTTCCGCGACCTCGTTCTTTCTGTGAAGGACGTCGTCGTGACCGTCTTGAACCCTAATCGACCCATCAGGTCAGCAATCATCGCCATACCCCTCGAGGTCGAAAGCGACCCCGGGATTACCCTGCTCGCGAACATGATCACGCTGACGCCGGGAACAACGAGCCTTCACGTCAGCGACGATGGCAAGACGCTGTTCGCGCACGTGATGAACGCCACCGACGAGACGGCTCATCAGATCAAGTCGGGGTTCGAAACACAGGTGAGGAGAGTGCTGACATGACAGCAGCAACTATCCAGGCGATCGGAATTTATGTTTCGGCAAGCCTGCTCTTGGTGGCAGTCCTAGCCGCAGCAATGAGGATCGTCAGAGGGCCAGGTGGGCCGGACAGGGTCGTGGCTTTGGACCTTCTGAGCCTTCTTGGTGTCGCGGCGGCAGCGATGGCTGTTGTGATCTCGGGTTCGACAGCATTCATGGACATAGCGCTGGGCGTTGCCCTCGTCGGCTTCCTCACGACCGTGGCCTTTGCGGCATTCATCGAGCGGGGATCCATCAACGAGGAGGAAGAGCGGTGAATGCTGTCCTTTCCTCACTTTTTCTGGTGGCCGGGTCCGGACTATGCCTGTTGGCGGCCATAGGCGTGCTGCGTCTGCCTGACTTCTTCATGCGCATGCACGCATCAACCAAGGCGGGCGTCGCCGGGACCGGGCTGATCCTCATCGGTGTGGGCTTCAGCGACCCATCGCTGGGGCTTTGGGTGAAGATCGCCCTGGCTGTGACATTCCTCCTTCTGACGACGCCAATAGCGGGACACCTGCTGGCGCGCGCAGGATATGTGGCCGGCGTACCGCTGTGGTCCGGGACATCGATCGACCAATTGAGCGATACCCTGCCGCGTGGAGACTTTGACCGTACCACCCGTCATCCGGCGAAGGCGACCGATCAGCGATCGCTTCGGGATCATGGGCGTGGACTGACCGCAGTCCATGTCGCGATTACGAGTGGGGACGATATCGAAGAGGTTATCCGGCAGGCCGTGGCGATCGCACAAGCGCATGGCGTTCCTCTGGTGGGCTTGGCCATCATCGACGCAACCACAGTCGGACATGTGGGGCCGGTGCCGCTTGGAGGAGCTCATTACGCGGCAAACCTCCGCAACAGCCAGTTCGAGAAGGCGCGTCGCCGGCTGGGCATGTCCGTCCAGATGTTCGAGAGCATCGCCAAGACATCGGGCTGTTCCTACTCGGTCCGCGTGGAGGAGGGCGATGCCGTCGAGATCCTCCGCGATACACGCAGGCCGGACGCGCTGCTGATGGTCTCGCGATCAAGCTGGTTTGATCATGGCGTTGCTGAAGGTGTGTACGATCCGATGCGCCGTCTGGTCAGAAACGGCATCCACCCTCTCATCGGTGTCGAGCGCTGTTGTGCAGATGTCCGCAAGATCGTGTTCGTACACGATGGCTCACCGCACAGCGATCGAACTCTTGATTGGCTCCTTGAGGTCGATCCTTGGCCGGATGCAGGCATCGACGTCGTTCCTGACGAGGGAACCAGCTTGCGGGACCTGGAAAGCGTCAGACAGAAGATCGACGCCGGCAAGCGTTTCCGGATCCCGGCCGAAGGTGTTCTGGCAAGGCCCGAGCCTGATGTTCTGGTTTTCGGCAACGAAGGGCATGAAGGCTGGATCAACCGGCTCAGATCGGGCAGTCGCCCATCTCTCGAGGGTACTCCTGTCGTGATCTTTGGTTAGTCGGGCAACCGGGTTAGGCTCATCGCCACTGTCTGGTGTTGGAGAGCCTCGAGGTGGCGAAAGCGCTCGTGTTGCCCGTTGCCATTCGGCTGCCGCTCCTGGCGGCCGCGATGATCTTCATCGTGGCTGTCGCCTCCACCCAAGCTGCCGTGACCCTGATGGGCCGGCAAACGGACCGGCTCGTCGACGCCTTGGGGCAGACTTATCTCGATGGACTGTCCGCCTCCCTTCTGCCCCACGTCCTCGCCGGCGACGATCGGGGGACCAGGAGCGCGCTCTCGCAGGCCATGGCGTTCCAAACGGATGTTGCCGAACGCCGTCTGGTGTTCATCAAGGCTGGAGGAGGGCCGGTCATCGAGATCCGCCGTCAAGACGTTGCGGCGGACGAGCCACTTCCCGGTGCCATTATGGCGGTGGAGCAAGGCGCCTTTTTCCGAGACGACGGGTCGAAATGGGTGTGGAGGCGCCTCATCAGCTCCGGGATGAATCATGGCACCGTGGCAGCCAATCTCGATACCTCGGCATTGTATTCAGGGCGCAGCATGGTGCGCTGGTCGCTGCTCGCCATCGACCTTGCATTCAGCGGATTGTGCGCGGTGGCCGGCTTCTTCATCGTTCGCCGCATACAGAGGCCTGTCACAATGGTTGCGACGCGGCTTTACGATGCTGCGCTCGGCGTTGTCCGCCCCATTGGCCCGCAGGAGATTCCGACGAACGACGCCCAAGCCGAGCGGATGATCCATGCCTTCAACGCGATGGTGCACGCTGTTGCTGAACGCGACCAGGTTCTGGAGCACCTGGCCGAACAGCAGCGTGCCGCCGATCTCGGTCGCCTCCTGGCGACGGTTGCTCATGAGGTCCGCAATCCGCTCGGCGGAATGAGGACCGCGGTAAGCACCCTCAAACGCTTCGGAGACCAGGAACAGCCACGCCGCGACGCCGTGCTCTTTCTCGAGCGGGGTATCTCCGCCCTGCAGCATGTCGTTGACGCCACCCTGGAAACGTATCGTGCTCGCCCAGAGTGGCGGCCGCTCGCCTTGGCCGATTTCGAGGACCTGCGATTGCTCATCGACGCCGATGGGCGATCGCGGAACGTGAAGCTGGACCTGCATCTAGACATTCCAGACCCTGTCCAAGTTCCGGCGCTGGATGTCCGTCAGATCTTGCTCAACCTCCTGCTCAATGCGGTTCGGGCCTCATCGGATGGAGACGTCGTGGAACTTTCGGCAAAGCTTGACCAGGAGACCCTGTTGGTGAGCGTTGCGGACAAAGGCCGGGGAATTGACCAGCAGATGGCCGAGAGCATCGAAGGTGGCTCTGTTCCGGCCACTGGCGCAGGGCTTGGTGTCGCGGTTGTGATCCGGCTTGTCGAAAATCTGCGTGGTCGTGTATCGATCCAGTCGATCCCGGGAACTGGCACCACGATCACCTTGCGTCTTCCAGTACAGAGCACTGCGGAGATGCCCGCATGACCGCCGGGCCGAATGTGCTCCTGATCGAGGATGACGAGATTCTCGGGGGAGCAATGATCCAGCGTCTGACGCTGGAGGGCTTCACGGCGACGTGGGCGAAGACTTGTCAGCAGGGACTTGGTGCGTTGCAGACGCGATCGTTCGACTTCGTGCTGTCGGACATCGTGCTGCCCGACGGCTCAGGCGAGAGCGTTTTCATTTCCGCCCAGCCGTGGCTCGGAAACACACCCATCGTCTTTGCAACGGCCTTCGGGGAGGTCGAGCAAGCGGTTCGTCTGGTCAAGGCCGGCGCTGATGATTACATCATCAAGCCTTACGATGTGGATGAACTGGTCGCCACCATCAGGGCCAGCCTGACAGGCCGCACGGCGACCGAACGATGGAAATCGCCGGAAGTCGCCGCGTCCCCTTCCGCGCATCGCGGTGACGACCTCCGACGAGCCGCACGGTCCGATCTTCCGGTTCTGCTCGTTGGCGAAACGGGTGTGGGCAAGGAGGTCGCAGCAAGGGAACTTCATGCCCAATCTCTCCGCTCGAAGGCACCGTTCGTTGCGGTGAACTGCGGGGCGATCCCGGCAGAGCTCTTGGAAAGTCAGTTCTTTGGTCACGAGAAGGGAGCGTTCACGGGCGCGACCTACGCGCACAAGGGCTATTTCGAAGAGGCCGCAGATGGCACCTTGTTCCTCGATGAAGTCGGGGAGCTCGACCTGCGGCTTCAGTCGGCTCTCCTGCGGGTCCTCGAGGGGGGTGACTATCGCCCCGTCGGGGCGAGCCGATCGAAGAGGTTCCAGGGCCGGATCGTGGCCGCCACGAATGCCGATCTGAAAGGTCTGCGAGAGGGGCGCCTGTTCAGGGACGATCTCTACTATCGCCTCGCCGTCATTGAGATCGCTATCCCGCCTTTGCGCGAACGGCGTCACGAGATTGCTGCGCTGGCAGAAGCATTCCTGTGTGAGGCGGAGCACAGCGGGGCAGCCAAGGCGGCCATCTCCGATGACGCACTGTCGGCGCTTGTCAGCCACCATTGGCCAGGCAACATCCGCGAACTGCGCAACCGCATTCAGCGTGCTCTGGTGTTTGCAGAGGGAACCGTTCTGAGAGCCGAAGACCTGTTCCCGGAGATGCGTCTGCAAAGCAAGTCCACGACCGCGTTGGCCGCAACGCGACGCGCGGCGGAAGCTGACGCTATCGAGAAAGCCATCGTTGCTTCTGGCGGTAGGATCGGAGAAGCCGCACGCGCCCTTGGGATATCCCGGACTACTTTGTGGAGCCGACGCCAAAAGAAATAAAAATACCGGTCGTAATCTTCTGGCCGAGACAACATTCCTAAATAGTAGAAAGGATTACGCCAAGGCCCGTTCTACTCATTCGCAGGTGCCTTTCGTTCTGTCTGGCGAATTTCCCCCACGGGTTAAGCCAAAAGGCTAACTCGATAGGCTCCCTGGATCTGCTTTGACGATTGAGGCTATCGCCCACCCCTCCTATCCTTGGTGGACCAAATTGCGGTGACGACTCTCTCCTCCACAACGGGCTAACAGATGCGTATTGAGTTCAAAGGTTTCGTGTTCGAACGATATGCGCGAGGGTACTTCTACGTGTGCGTACCTCATGTTCTAGAAGCTTTAATCGACCCAGTGAAACGACTTCGGCTCGTCGATTGGCTTGCGTTGAACGATCCGACACAAAAGCGAGCGCGGCATGCGCATAAGGCATCGCCTCGAGCTTCAGAAGAGTATTATTATTGAACCGCTGATACAACAAACAGGCAAGTCAGGCAGGCTCGTAGCTTTATCCGTCGGCCATTCTATTTAACGGGCCTAAATGGACCAACATGCGCGCGGCGTGCTGTTTTGTCCCAGTGTCTTCCAGGGATCTTTGTGCGACCCTGTGGCGGTCTTGTTTCGCATTACAAGATATCACTCCGCCCACGGGTCCTGGCAGTTCGGGGAACGCCTGCGGCTTCGGTCTCCCCGTCGCGATAACACCCCTGATGATTGGTCGTGGAGGTTTCGAAGGCGCGCTAGCTGGGCTGGCTCTATCCGTTCCATTTGCGTTGGCTTTGTGGATTTTCCTCAGATTGCCGGACAGCGTGGGGGCAATCCTGATGTTCTGCGGAGCGCTGGCGGGGTTCATGTATCGACGCCATCAGACTTAGTCGAGCGTGCGTCCAACCAGCAAGCCGCCGTGGGAACGGGACGCAGGGCGGCACTGGATTATCGTAGTCCGCTAATGAGTAGCCTATGTTACCGGAGAGAGTTGGTCGTATTGGGGTGATCAAGAGCTAGAACACGCCTTGAGGGCGCTCCGCGACAGCGCAATCAGCTGAAATCATTGAAGACGCACGTCAGCTTTACAGATTTTTTGCGCCTGCTTCTTTAGGCATATGACGGGCATTGCAGTGTCTTGGATCCCAACGTTGGCTTCGTTTCCCGAATTGGCGGGTGGGCGTTCGTTGTCTTCCACAAACGCGCTAGTGTGCATGCCATTGCCGAATAATGGGGAGTGAGATGATCCTAGGTGTCCTATTCACAGTGATTGGGCTGGGCTTGATCCTCGTTGCACTTCCTAGAGGCGAGGAAGCGCGTGGCCTCTTCGACAATTCGTTGGTCGCTGTGACGTACCATGGGACCGTCCTGGGCCTGCTTGCGTTCGGCATTGCGTTCATCATCACGGGCGCCTTGTCACGCTAACCGTAAATGATGGCGAACAATTCAGCGCAGCGATGCGCGGAAGTGCCGTTTGATCTGCCCGTTCGGCGGGTCGAGCTCCGTCGCCCGCTAAGCGGACGCCGGTGGGGAAGTCGAAACCCCTTCCGCTATGATCCCATGCCTTCCGAAGATCGCTGCGCAATCTCAGTGGCGGCTAGCAGGTGGGGACGCCTGCCGGACTCGGCGTGTGTCCTGCAAGACGAACGCGCCGATGCAACGGAGGTCGGTGCGCTCCTAAAAATGTCTATCCTGGAGGGCTGATGGCGCCGGGCCGCGATCAAAGCCTATGGCAAAGCTATTTGCTGATCTGCCAGTGACGCCGCCGCCGGGCGAGTATACCCCCCTTATCACGGAACCATATTGTAAAGACATCTCATTGGGCTGAGGAGCCAAACAATGTCGCATCTGCTTCAGTAAACTGCGGTTCATCCGGCAGCAGAATGAAGTACGCAAGACGGATGGCTACCCCTCGGTGACCACTGGGAGGCCCATACGCGTATCCGTGAGGCTCAAGGTCTGGCACCAGCCGCTTCAAACGTTGGAGCGTAGCTATGTCGTCGGGCTTCCAGACGAAGAGTGCTCCCTCCTGTGAGAGGCGTTCCGGAGTGAGCCAAGGC
Organism: Phreatobacter oligotrophus; assembly: GCF_003046185.1. NCBI lineage: Bacteria > Pseudomonadati > Pseudomonadota > Alphaproteobacteria > Hyphomicrobiales > Phreatobacteraceae > Phreatobacter > Phreatobacter oligotrophus. Next base: position 17,141 of record NZ_PZZL01000019.1, on the reverse strand, counting down.
GAGATCCCGAAGTCACCGTCAAGCAGGATCTGTGGCCGTGCACCCGCATAAAAGGCGACGTTTCCCGCATGCCAGCGCTCGCCTACGACGATGCGCAGCGGCTGGTCTGTCCGCCCCGCCCAGCGTCCCTCGAGCTCCGATGCGAGCGCTCTGGCCGGATATAGCGTCGGTACGTGAGATGCACCCCACGCGAGACGCAAGTAGTGGTGCCCGGCATTGATCACCGGGAGTGCGAAGACGATAGCGAGTGCGACGCCCGCCGCCAGTTTGAGGCGACCAATCTTCAGAATGGGACCTGCAATGATGAGGGCTGCGATTCCAGAGAAGGCGAAAAGCGCAGTTCCGCGGCCCTGACGAAATTCTCCACCCACAACAAGGTTTGTCACTAGTGCTATCAGGATCGGCGCAAAGGCCATGGCAAGGAGCAGTGTGCGCTCGCGTTCTGGAACAGGCCTTTCCTCGATGATCAACTCGGCCGGTGGGCGCGCTCGCCCGACGCCAATACACAGGATCAGGAGGGCGATGAGCGCACTGTGCTCGATCACCTGTGCGGCGAAGAAGCTGAAAACGAACCACAGTCGCATTCCCAGCGAGTCAGCAGTGGCATCGGTCGAAATCGCGTGGGCCAGGGATGACCCGCCGGTCTGGATGACCCACCCAACATGCGGGGCCACCAGCAGGAGGCCGGCGACCAGAGCAAGCCAGGGTTCGGGACGTCGAAGTTCGTTTCGGCCCTCGGGAGTGCAGAGGGTCAGTACACCCAGTACGCCGACTAGCAACAGCACGACGTACTTCGCATAGACCGAGATGGCGACAATTAGCGCAAGAGCGAACCACGCGAGCGGCCGGCGCTGGACGACCGCACGCCACCAGAACAGACCCGTGAGGGCCCAAAGCGGAGCCGACAACGTGTCCGGCGTAAAGGTCGCCATCGGCGGGCCGTAGTAGTGGATACCGACGAGGCTGAGGATACTGGCGACCACCCCGGCAGCTGGTCCCAGAACGGTGCGGGCAAGCTTCCAGATGGCGAAGAGTGTCGCGAGAACGCAGGCTTGCGCATAGACATAGGCAAGCCAGGGAGCGGCCGGAGCCCACTGCTCACTCCAGCCAAGGACCCATGCCTGCAACGGCGGGTGCTTGAAGTAGCCCCACTGGAAACTACGGCCCCAGAGGAAGCCCTCGATCGTGTCGCGCGGCAGGGTGTGGAAGCCGATGGCGGGTGCCACGATCGAGACCGCGGCATGGATCAACGCCAACGCCCAGAAGATCGCATTGCCATGCCTGGCCAATAGAACGGCCAACGAGGGCTGCAAGTTCGCCGCCGTCTTGCAGGCCGGCGAACGCCAGATAATGGGCGAAGTTGACAATTGACAACCTGAGAACGTTTGGTGTGGAAGGCGTCTACGCTTAAGACTGCTACACTGCAAACGAAACTGCTGAAGGCTGCGCAAGAGCAGGGGCCTAATGGCAGTCACCGGGCTGGAGCGCAAGGGCCTTGCCACGCTGCAAACGCTCTGGTGAGCCGTTTGGATGTCTTGCGATCAGTTTCCACTGCGCTTTTGTTGGCTCGGCCGCGTCTCGGCCGGCGGAACGGTCCTGAGGTCGTGCCAGGCATCGCCGCGCACATCCCAGTCCGACCGCGCCGGCGCCACCGGCTGCCCGGCCGGGACGAGGCTGGCGATGCCGAGCCGCGCCGGCTCGAGGCGGCCGGTGGCCGCGAGGATGGTGAAGGTCGCGACGATGCGGTCGCCGTGGGCCTGGATCAGACGGCCGCGGGCGATGACGAGGTCCTGCTGGGCGTTGAGCAGCTCGACGAGGGTGCGTACACCCGCGTCCACCTGCTTCTGCATGCCCTCGACGCTGACCTGCGCCGCCTGCGACTCGGCGGTGGCGGCGCGAATGGTCGCGCCGGCGTTCAGATAGGCCGTGTAACCGGCGAAGGCCGCCGAGCGGGCCTGCAGGCGGGCGGAATCGAGCTGCAGGCGGGCGGCGCCAAGCAGTTCCTGCGCCTGCCGCACCTGCGCCTCCTGACCGCCGCCGCTATAGAGCGGAACGGTAACGCGGCCGACCATCTGGGCGCTGTCGACGCGGCGGGTGTCGGTGGCCGTGTCGTAGTCGCGCGACACCTGCCCCTGGACGGCGAGTTGCGGCAGCATCTGCCCCTGGGCGATGCGCACGGCCGCATCGGCGGCGCGCACCTGTTCCATGGCGGCGAGGACGGCAGGATTGCCCGTCCCCGCGACGTCGCGAGCGGCCTCGCGGCTCTGCGGCAGCAGCGCCTGCAGCGGCCGGACCGGACGCAGCTGCGCCCCGGCAGGCGCGCCGACGAGGCGGGCGAAGCGATCGCGGGCGATCTGGAGATCGGCCTCCACCGCGCTGAGATCGGCCTGGCCGCGGCTCAGCCGCGCCTCGGCCTGCGACACGTCAGTGGGGGTCGCAACGCCCGAGGCGAGGCGCGTGCGCGCATTGGCGAGGGTCGTGGAGAGGAAGCCGATATTGCGCCGCTGGACATCGACCAGGGCGTGGCCGGTCAGCACCGCGACGTAGCTGGTCGCGACGTCGAGCAGGATGGACTGCTCGATGGCACGCAGCTGCTGCTTCTGCCCCTCGGTCAGGCGCTGGGCCTGGACCACGGAGTTCTGGGTGCGCCAGCCGTCGAAGAGGGTCTGGGTGGCGGTGAGCGCCACGCCGCGCTGGCCGAGGGTCGCGCTGTCGACCGTGTTCGGCGGGCCGCGCATGATCGAGCGCGTCGCCAGCACGCCGGCATAGGCCGTGGCGCTGACCTGTGGCAGGCCGGCGGAGCGGGCCTGGGCGATGGTCTCGTTGGTGGCGCGCACCTGCCCGCGCTGCGCCTGGATGTCGGGATTGCTGGCGAAGGCGCGGGCGAGCGCCGCCTCGAGCGAGGTGACGCCGACGGGCTGCGCGGCCACGCGGCTGCGCTGGGCGGGGCGCGGTGCGCCCTCGGCCCATGCGGGTGCGACAAGGCTGGCGGCAAGGGCCGCGGCCAGCAGCACGCGCAGCGACACACCCGACAAGGCGCGTCGACGGTGGAGCGGGAGGCCGGTCATGGACGCACTCGCGACATGTCCCCACCAACGCAAGTCCCGCCGGCGAAGTCAAACGGCGTCGCGCCGCCCGGTTCGTCCATCCCCAGGCTCATGTGACCACCTCGCTCTCGTCGCGGGTGCGGCGCGACACCAGCGCGATCAGGGCCGGCAGGATGATGAGGATGAGGAAGGGCGCGACGAGGATGCCGCCGACCACGACGAAGGCCAGCGGGCGCTGCACCTGGCTGCCGATGCCGGTGTTGAGAGCCGCCGGGAGGAGGCCGACGCAAGCCGCGACGCAGGTGATGAGCACAGGCCTCATGCGCACCCGACCGCATTCGATCGCCGCCTCGACACGGTCGCGGCCGGCGCCCACGAGGCTGTTGAAGTAGGAGATGACGATGATGCCCTCCATCACCGACACGCCGACCAGCGCGATGAAGCCGATGGCGGCGGAGACGCCGAAGGGGGTCCCGGTCAGCACCAGCGAGAAGATGCCACCGACCATGGCGAGCGGCACGACCGAGAGCGCCAGCAGCGTGTCGACGATGGAGTTGAAGTTGGCGAAGAGCAGGAAGGCGATCAGCAGCAGGGTGATCGGCACCACCACCTGCAGGCGCGCAATGGCGTTCTGCAGGTTCTCGAACTCGCCAGCCCATTCCATGCGCATGCCCGCAGGCAGCTGGACCTGCTCGGCCATCTTGGTCTGCGCCTCCTGGATGGCGGAGCCGAGATCGCGGTCGCGCACCGAGAAGCGGATGGGGATGTAGCGCTGCTGCTGCTCGCGATAGATGGCGGCGGCACCGGAGACGAGGTTGACGGAGGCCACCTCGCTGAGCGGGATCTGCGTGACCGTCCCCGACCCATCGACCGCGCCGATGCGCAGGTTGAGGATGGCCTCGGGGCTCTGGCGGAACTCTGGCGCGAGGCGGACGATGATGGGGAAGCGACGGTCGCTGCCGGGCTCGAAAAAGTCACCGGGCGTGTCGCCGCCGATCGCGGTGCGGATGGCCGTGTTGATGTCGCCGGGGCTGAGACCGTAGCGCCCCGCCGCGAGCCGGTCGATGCGGATGGTCAGCGTCGGCTGGCCGAGCACGGTGAAGACGGCGAGGTCGTCAATGCCCCGCACGCTGGCGAGCACCCGGCGGACCTTCTCGGCCTGTTCGGTGGCCACCTCGAGATTGTTGCCGAAGAGCTTGATGGCGTTCTCGCCCTTCACGCCCGAGGCCGCCTCGGAGACATTGTCCTCGAGATACTGCGAGAAGTTGAAATCAACGCCCGGGAACGTGCGCGTCAGCTCGGCGAGCATCTGCTCGATCAGCTTGCTCTTGTCGACGCCCTTGCGCCATTGCTCGGGCGGCTTGAGCGGCGTGAAGAACTCGACATTGTTGAAGCTGGCCACCTCGGTGCCGTCATCGGTGCGGCCCTGCTGGGAGACGACGCTCTGCACCTCCGGATAGCTGGCGATCACACGCCGGATGCGGTTGGCGTACTGGTTACCCTCCTCCAGCGAGATGGTCGGGTTCAGCGTGGCGCGGATCCAGAGGTTGCCCTCTTCCAGCTTCGGCAGGAATTCGAGGCCGAGGGTCCGGCCGGCGAGCAGCGACACGGCCAGCAGCAGGACTGCGCAGACCATTGTGATGCCGCGATGGGCGACCGCGCGGGCGAGCATCGGCTCGTAGACGGCGCGGATGCCGCGGACGATGAAGGTCTCCTTCTCCGACAGGTGGCCGCGCAGCAGGAAGACGGCGAGCGCCGGGGTGACGAAGAAGGCGCAGATCAGGCCGCCGGACAGGGCATAGGCATAGGTCTTCGCCATGGGCGAGAAGATGTGCCCCTCGACGCCCTGCATGGTGAAGAGCGGCAGGAAGCTCGTCACGATGATGAGGCAGGAGAAGATGATCGCCGTGCCGACCTGGTTGGAGGCGGTCAGGATCGTGTGGATGCGGCCGCGCAGATCGGTTGATGCATCCTCCTTGATCCCATGCGTCTCCTTCTCGTGACTTCGTTCGGAGAGCATGCGGAAGATGTTCTCGGTCATAATGACCGCCGCATCGACGATCAGGCCGAAATCGACCGCGCCGACGGAGAGCAGGTTGGCGGATTCGCCGCGGACCACCATGAGCGTCACCGCGAAGGCCAGCGCGAAGGGGATGGTCAGCGCGACGATGACCGCCGAGCGGAAATTGCCGAGGAACAGCCACTGCACGATGAAGATCAGCGCGATGCCGAAGGAGGCGCTGTGCAGCACCGTGTGGGTGGTGATGTCGATGAGTTCCTTGCGGTCGTAGATGCGCTCGATGCGCACGCCCGGCGGCAGGATGCCGCCATTGTTGATCCGCTGGACCTCCGCCAGCACGCGCTCGATGGTCGGGCGGCTCTGTTCGCCGCGGCGCATCAGCACGATGCCCTGGACGATGTCGTCGTCGTTGTTCTGGCCGGCAATGCCGAGGCGCGTCTTGTGGCCGATGGTGACGGTCGCGATGTCGCGCACGCGCACGGCCGTGCCGCCGACATTGGCGATGAAGGTGTCGGCGAGGTCCTCGAGCGACGAGATGAGGCCGACGCCGCGGATGACGCCGGACTGGGCGCCGAGCGAAACGGTGTTGCCGCCGACGTTCTGGTTGGAATTCTGCAGCGCCGACATGAGCTGCGGCATGGTCAGGCCATAGGCGAGCAGCTTGTTGAAATCGACGGTGACCTCGTAGGCCTTGCTCTTGCCGCCCCAGCCGATGGCGTCGACGACGCCGGGGATGGAGCGGAAGCGGCGCTGCAGCACCCAGTTCTGCAGCGTGTTCAGGTCGGTCACCGAATAGTCGGCCGGGCCGACGAGGCGATAGCGGAAGATCTCGCCGATGGGGCTGAGAGGCGAGATCTGCGGCTGCGCGCCGTTGGGCAGACCCGAGAGCAGCGACAGCTGGTTCAGCACGCGCTGGAGCGCCACCTCGTAGGTGACGTCATAGGTGAACTGCAGCTTCACGTCCGATAGGCCGAAGACGGAGGTGGTGCGGATCAGCTTGAGGTTCTGCAGGCCGGCGGTCACCGACTCGATGGGCACCGTGATGTAGCGCTCGATCTCCTCGGAGGAGAGCCCTGGCGCCTGGGTGATGACGTTCACCATCGGCGGCACGGGGTCGGGATAGGCCTCGATGTTGAGCCGCATGAAGGCGATGGAGCCGGCAAGGCACAGGACGCCGGCCAGCAGGACCATCAGGATCCGCTGCGTCAGGGCGAACTCGAAGATCTTGTTCATGTGCCCGGCCCGGTCAGCGGCGGAACGCGGCGGTCATCTGGTCGATGAAGAGCGCGCCCCGGACGACAACCTCCTCGCCGCCCTGCAGGCCCTGCACGATCTGCACCTGGTCCCCGTCGGTGATTCCGGGGGTGACGCGCCGCAGTTCCGCGGTCTTGTCGGGATGGGCGATCCAGACACGGGCAATGGGGCCCTCATAGATCAGCGCATTGCGCGGCACCGCGGGCGCCGTCACCGCCTGGCCCACCTGGATGGCAACGTTGGCGAACATCTGCTGCTTCAGGATGCCCTGCGGATTGTCCACCGTGGCGCGGACCAGAAGCCGCTTGGAGGTGGTGTCGATGCTGGCGCTGATGAAGTCGAGGCGGGCGGCGAAGGCCTGGTTGCGCAGGGCGATGACGCGGAACTCGACCTGTGCGCCGCGGCGGACGCGCGGCACGTCCTCCTCGCGCACGAAGATGTTGAGCCAGAGCGTGTCAAGATCGTCGATGACGAAGACCGGCTCGCCGCCACCGGACAGGAACTGGCCGGGGCTGACACGGCGCGAGACGACCGTACCGTCCGCCGGAGCCGGAATAGCGATCTCGGGATTGATGCGGCGGTCGGCGCGGAAGCGGGCGATCTCGGCGTCGGTCTTGCCGAAGAGGCGCAGGCGGTTCTCGAGGGCCTCGAGCCCGGTGACCGCGGCGCGGTGGTCGGCGCGGGCATTCTCAAGGTCGGCGCGCGCCTGGTCGACGTCGCGCTGGGGGGCGGCGCGTCCGGCGAAGAGATCGGTCTGGCGCTTCTCGTTGATCTCCGCGAGGCGGAGCTGAGCCACCGCCTTGTCGAGATTGGAGATGGCGGCGACGAACTCGTTCTGCGTCGACACCATGTCGTTGGCGAGCATGAAGAGCAGCGGCTGGCCGCGGCGCACCACGTCGCCGGCGATGACGGGCACGCGGGTGGTGCGGCCGGCATAGGGTGAGATGACCGGGACGGCGCTGTTCTCGTCGATGGCGAGGCGGCCTTCGGTGATGATCTGCTCGCGGAAGACGCGCGCCTCGACCTTCTGGGTGGCGAAGGTCGACCAGTCGGCTTCGGAAATGCGGAAGCGGCCGTTGACCTGGGTGACGCGATCGGAGCCCACGGCCGGCTGTTCTGCGGCCGGTTCGCTCTTTCCGAAGAGGCGTTTGAGGAAGGACAGGTCTACCGCCGCAGCGGGGCTAGCCGTCATGGCGGCAGCCACAACGAATCCCGCGGCGGCTCTTGAACACATTTGCCAAGCCATGTCACGGAAACTCCGGCTTTTTGCCCGTTGGAGATATCCCAAAGTTTCTCGGAGGCAGTGCAACATTCATCGACTAGAGCAGAATCCGATCAGGTTGCATCGTAGCCAGCAGCGCTGAAGTAGTTTGCGCATTCTGCGGGCGGGAAGAGATCGATGATGCGGCCGATGGCGTTCCACAGGCCGTTGATGGTGCGCTCGGCGGCTTTTCGGAGCAGCGCCTTGAGCTTTGCGAAGGCGTTCTCGATGGGATTGAAGTCGGGACTGTAAGGCGGGAGGTAGCGCAACTCAGCTCCTGCCGCCTCGATCATTTCGCGGACACGCGGCCCTTTATGGCTGGAGAGGTTGTCCATGACGACAATGTCGCCAGGCCGGAGTTCGGGGATGAGCACCTTGGCGACATAGGTCTCGAAGGCGTCCCGGTTGATTGGCCCGTCGAGTACCCATGGAGAGATGAAGCCGCGAAGGGTCAGTGCGCCAACGAAGGTCGTGGTCTTCCAGTGGCCATGCGGCACGCCCACCCGAAGCCGCTCGCCGCGCCGGCAGCGCCCATGGCGGCGCGCCATGTTGGTCGAGGCCCATGTCTCGTCGATGAAGACCAACCGGTCAGGATCGAGGTCGGGCTGATCCTCGAACCATTGCTCGCGCCGGATCAGGACGTCGGGGCGATCCTGTTCGGTGGCGTGCGCGGTCTTTTTTTACGCGTGATGGCGTGACGGGCGAAGAAACGCTGGATCGTGCCGAAGCCGAAAACGAGGCCCTGACCCGCGAGGCTTGCGCGAATCTCCTCGATGGTGGCGTCCCGGCCTGGTCCAAGCGCCGCCATGACAGCCTCATGATGGGCCTCGATCCGACCCGAGCGCCGGTCGCCGCCCAGCGCTTTGGGGCGTGGATCACCCTGATCACGCTGCCGCTTGCGCCAGCGGCTGACGCTGGCCGCGCTCACGCCGAAACGATCTGCAACTTCGCGATGCGTCGCGCTTGCCGCCAAAGCCCCCAAAACACGAACCCGAAGATCGACGGAAAGCGCTCTCGACATGTCCGCCGGCCTCCATCCGGCAGACAGTCTGAATCACTTCGAGCCTGATTTGGGAATCCCTCTCGATTCAATCAGATGGGGTTCCGCTCTAGCGGAACCAAGCAAGGGCATTCGTCAGCCAAGGTCGATCCGGACAACGCCGCCGCCTTCACGGCGCTGGCCGAAGCGCAAGAGAAGGTGCAGGCGAAGTTGCCAACGGATCGAACTGAGCTTCTGGCGTGGTGCCTTGCGGCTTCGCGCAAGACCTTGCTGGACGTTCTGGCAACTTGCGTGGCCGATCAGCTGGACGCGGTGCGCTTCGACAGCAAGCCCAACTCCACTGCCGACCGGATCGCGGAGGCCGTGTCGCTCGACATGGCGGCATGGTTCAGCCCAACCGAAACCTTCCTGAAACGCATCACCAAGAAGATGATGGCAAGCGCCGTCACCGAGGCGGGATGCGCTCCGGAGATTGCCTCTGCAATCCTCGGCGTCCCCAAGGCCGAGGCGGTTCAGACGGCGCAGGAAGCCTTGCAGGGCAAGGGCTGGCTGCCGCCTGCGCTGCGCATCGAGACCGCTACCATCGCTACAACAAGCGAAGCGGCAGCGGACGCCGACGGTGTCATTGGCGACAATGAACCCCTTGGCGACGAAGGCGAGGATGACGGGCAGGCGCTCGAAAGCGTCCATGGCCCTGACAATGATGAGGGCCAGACGGACAGCAATGAGGCGGTGATCGCCGCCGAGTGAGTGACCGTTCATGATCAACGGAAGGCCGGGAGGGAACCTGAGGGTTTCGCGCCCGGCCTTTTGTCGTGCGCTTCAGCCGCGCCCCCTCCTGCTTGACGACTTCGAATCGTCGTCCGGGATGGAACAGAGGTCATCGTCAAGCTTGAAAAACTGTCTCTGGCCTCTTCAGGATGCAATCGGCTTGGCTGGTGCCGAAGGGTCGGCGGTTTTCCCAAAGCTTCCGCCGATCTGCTGACGCTCGCTGCAAGAATGCCGCTCCCTCAGCCCTCCGCAGATTGCGGCGAGCCCATGTTATCGAAACGAATGAGAACAACAGCGCGCGCAATCACAAACTACAGGCCGCACCTAGCTTGGTGCCTTTCAAACAAATCACCTGCTGAATCGTGAACATCGAACATGAGTATCTGCTCTTTGCAGCACGGTGGGCGGCGCTAAGACTTCATGTGCCGACGCTAGTACAACGCCGCGCCCGGCATCCGCCATGAGTTTGATCGGAAAATACCGCGTTTAGAGCCCTCCTCCTGTCAAACGCTAAAGCCATTGCTTGACAGCGTCCGCGTTGCGTATCCGTCTAGTGTTATGTCGCGAGAGGCCCGCGCTAAGCCCTTCGCCGGGAGCATGTCGAGGCGTGCAAGACGCCAAATAATCTGAAGCGTGCCTTGCGTTTTCATGCTCAGGGTCCGACCCGGTCGGCAGCGGAAAAGCATCTCTTCTGATCTCAGCAGATGCCGAACTAATCCGGTGATCCGTTCTACACTGTCAGCATGGCTTTGGCCGAGACGCTTGATTTTGCAAGCTCTTCATGCAGATTGCAAACTAAGTTTGTGCCCGAGCGCTTCGATGTATCGCTGGGCGAGCCGCGAGCCGCCATGAGCAATGTTCAGACCATCTTGATCAAATCCAATGATGCGCAGGTTGCCGAAATCGCCTCGACAGCGCTCAACGAGGCTGAAGGCTATCGTCTGATGTTTTGTGACGATGATCGCGCCGCGATGCGCCGACTTGACGAGGTACACGTCAACCTCATGCTCTATGACTATCAAGCATCCGTGTCTGACGATGAAAGCGCCCTTATCCGATGCCGCCTTGCATATCCATCCTGCGCGCGTATCACACTGTTTGATGCTGCTGTAGAAGCGGAAGGCGTTGGAGCGACAGACCGCGCTGCGGCCTTTGTGTTTTTGAAGAAGCCCGTCAACGCCGCGCAGTTGCGATTGGCAACCAAACGCGCGCTGGAGCAGGTTGAGCTATCGCGGCGGCACAGAATTCTGACGCGCGAGCTCAAGCTGTCAGTCGACGACGATCTATTTACCGGACGTCTGACTAGCTCGGTACAAGGTGGATATTCGCAGTTCGAGCGGCTGGTCTTCGTTAGCGCGAAGATGGCTGATCTGGTTGAAGAAGCACGTATTGCTGCCAAAACCAATATGCCCGTGCTGATCCAAGGCGACACCGGCACTGGCAAGGAGCTGTTGGCGCGCGCCATCCACTTCAACTCCCAGCGCCGCAACTCGCCCATGCATGTTCAGAATTGCGGAGGGATTGCAGATGTCGTGCTACAATCCGAACTGTTCGGACATGTCCGCGGCGCGTTTCCTGGGGCGATTTCCGACAGGCTCGGATTATTCCGTGCGGCCGATGGCGGCACGATTTTCCTGGATGAAATTTCGGAGATCTCTGCACAATTCCAGGTCGCCCTTCTGAGATTTTTGCAGGAGGGTGAAGTGAAACCGCTTGGTTCCGACGAGATGCTCCACAGCAATGTCCGCATCATCGCCGCTTCAAACAAATCGATCGAGGGCATGGTCGAGCAAGGCCGCTTTCGGCGAGATCTCTTCTACAGGCTGCGTGGTTTTCAGTTGCAAGTACCAACTTTGGCCGAGCGACCGGAGGACATTCCATTGCTGACTCAGTTCTTTGTCGAGAAATATGCTGGGGTCGTGGGAAGGCGGGTTCTTGGCGTCACAACCGATGCCCTCCGACGTCTGGAAGCCTATCCCTTTCCCGGCAATGTGCGGGAACTTGAAAACGAAGTACAGCGTATGGTCGCGGTTGCCGAGCAGGGCGGCTATATCGCCTGGCGTCATCTTTCGGAGCGAATTTCCCGGATCCCGATCCGGGAAGAGGGCACTGGCGGTTTCGTGCCAGTCGGCAGCACCCTGAAAGATATGGTTGAAAGTCTCGAAAGAGCGATCGTAGCGCAGGCACTCGACCGCAGCCATTGGAACCAGAGCAAGGTGGCGCAGGACCTCGGACTCTCCCGCGTCGGGCTCGCGAACAAGATTAAGCGCTATGACCTTACTCGGAAGAAACGCTGATGCCTGATGATGACGAGGTAAGCACACCACAAAAATCCGTAGTGATCACCTTCCCGCGGGAGAAATCCGACCAGCTCAAGAGGCGGGGCGAGGCCCGCAATCTCGGGCTCACCGAAATTTCCAAAGCGATGGGCCCGCAGGCGCGCGGTGCCAAGGGTCGCTGGTGCGACACCTGCAAAGGCATCTGGTACAGCTTTGTCCATGAGACTCACTGTCCGGTTTGTGGCCAGCGCTCCAAACGCTAGAGTTTCCAGTAGCAAACTTTCTAATCAATTTTGCCTGAATATTTGATTTACAGTATGCATTTCAGGGTGGATTTTGCTGCAGTGCAGCTAAAATAAATGATGTTTCTGTAAATTTAGGCGATTGCAGAGGTTCCGTTTCTCTGTCAAAACTTGAGCCTGCTCAGCTCATCGGCTGAGCGTCGATTGTTGAATGGAATGCATAAGCGGCAGAATGGGGAGAATACCATGGCAAATCTTCTGTGGCTTCAGGGCGGTGCCTGCTCCGGGAACACGATGTCGTTCCTGAATGCGGAGGAGCCGAGCGCGTGCGATCTCGTGACCGATTTCGGGATCAACATTCTCTGGCAGCCCTCGCTCGGGCTCGAGTTGGGCGACAATGTCAAAACTATCCTGCAAAAATGCATTTCTGGTGAGATCAAGCTCGACATCTTCGTGTTCGAAGGCACTGTGGTCAATGCGCCCAACGGTACGGGCGAATGGAACCGCTTCTGCGGTCGCCCAATGAAAGAATGGGTCAAGGAGCTTTCGGCGGCCGCGCAATTCGTGGTCGCGATCGGTGATTGTGCAACCTATGGCGGTATTCCCGCCATGGCTCCCAATCCTTCCGAGAGTGTAGGCATGCAGTTCTTGAAGCGTGAGAAGGGAGGCTCGCTCGGGGGCGGCTTCGTTGCGAAATCAGGCTTGCCGGTGATCAATATTCCCGGCTGCCCGGCGCATCCGGACTGGGTCACGCAGATTCTCGTCGCTGTGGCGACCGGGCGCGCCGGCGATTTGACGTTGGATGAGTTTCAACGCCCGAAGACTTTTTTCTCGTCCTTCACGCAGACCGGTTGCACCCGCAACATGCATTTCGCCTATAAGGTTTCCACCACAGCCTTTGGTCAGCGCAAGGGTTGCCTGTTCTACGATCTTGGCTGCCGCGGGCCGATGACGCATAGCCCATGCAACCGCATCCTGTGGAACCGGCATTCCTCCAAGACGCGCGCGGGCATGCCCTGCCTTGGCTGCACGGAGCCGGAATTCCCCTTCTTCGATCTGGCGCCGGGTACGGTATTCAAAACCCAGACCGTGATGGGCGTTCCGAAAGACATGCCGACCGGCGTGGACAAGACCGGCTATATCAAGCTGACAGCCGCTGCCAAAGGCATGGCTCCAGCTTGGGCCGAAAAAGACATTTTCGTGGTCTGATCCGCGTACAGGGAGAGAAGTTATGTCTGCAGCAGTACAAACACTGGACATCTCGCCGGTTGGCCGGGTCGAAGGCGATCTTGACGTTCGGGTCGAAATCCAGAACGGGGTCGTCACCAACGCTTGGACCCATGCGGAATTGTTCCGCGGTTTCGAGGTCATCCTCAAGGACAAGGATCCGCAAGCGGGCCTGGTCGTCACCCCGCGCGCCTGCGGCATTTGTGGCGCATCGCATCTGACCTGCGCCGCCTGGGCGCTGGACACGGCCTGGGGCACCACCGTGCCCCGCAACGCGATCCTCGCGCGCAATCTCGGACAGATCGTGGAATCGCTGCAATCCTTGCCGCGGCATCATTACGGCCTGTTCATGATCGACTATACTAACGAGAACTACAAGCACAGCCAGTTCTACGAAGAAGCAGTGAAGCGCTATTCGCCGTTCACCGGCACCTCCTATGAGGCCGGCGTGACGATTTCCGGCCGTCCGGTCGAGATCTATGCACTGCTCGGCGGGCAATGGCCGCATTCCTCCTTCATGGTGCCGGGCGGCGTGATGTGCGCCCCGACCCTGACGGACGTGACCCGTGCCTGGTCGATCCTTGAGCATTTCCGCCAGAACTGGATCGAGCCGCTCTGGCTCGGCTGCTCGATGGAGCGCTATGAGCAGATCCAGACGCTCGATCAGTTCGAAGCCTGGATCGAGGAAAACCCGAAACATGCCAATTCCGATCTCGGGCTGTTCTGGCGCATGTCCAAGGAAATCGGCCTGCAGCATTACGGCAAGGGCCATGGCAAGTTCATCACATGGGGCTACCTGCCGCATGAAGATAAGTACCAGAAGCCGACGATTGATGGCCGCTCCTCGGCAGTAATCATGAAATCAGGCACCTATGACGGCGCGACCGACACATTCGGGCCGATGGAGCATGTCTTCACCCGCGAAGACATGTCCCGGGCTTGGTATGATGAAAGCAAGGTTGTGCATCCGTTCGACCGCACCACCAAGCCGATCTCGAAGAACACGGTCGATCCGGACGGCAAGTATTCCTGGGCAACCGCCGTGCGCCATTCCGAGCGCGGCTCACTCGAAGCCGGGCCGCTGGCCCGCCGCCTGATTGCGGGCAACACGACGGGGCAGGCCTTCCAGCATTCGGATGGTCTGGTGCTCGATATGTACCGCAAGATGGGCGGCGCGTCGATCATGCTCAGGCATTTCGCGCGCATGCACGAATTGTGCATCCTCTATCGTGAGGCGGAACGGATCCTGCGCGAGTTCAAGCTCAACGATGAATGGTATATCAAGCCGACCGAGCGTGATGGCCGCGGCTGGGGCGCAACCGAAGCCATTCGCGGCGCATTGTGCCATTGGATCGAGGTCGAAGGCGGCAAGATAAAGAATTACCAGATCATTGCGCCGACGACTTGGAATGTCGGCCCAAGATCGACGGATGGCCAGCGCGGCCCGATCGAGGAAGCCTTGATCGGCACGCCGATCAAGAATCAGCATGATCCGGTCGAAGTCGGCCATGTTTGCCGCTCTTATGACAGTTGCCTAGTTTGTACGGTTCATGCGCACGATGCTACAACCGGTGAAGAGCTGGCCCGGTTCCGGACGGCGTGAGCGCCACCAAGGCAGCCAAGGTTGATCACGGCCTTGGTTGTCCAAGAATACCATTCTGGAGGCGGTAACATGACGGGGATTGCAGAACCCGCATTGTCAGCATCGGACAAGCAGGCGTTCATCAATAGATACGGCGTCACGCCGGCCAATGCCAACCATGACCAACTTATCAAAATGATCGAGGACATGTTCGCGGCCGGGCTGGTCACCAAGGTCGAACCCTTCCCGGAAACGGACAAGGAATTTGCCAAGCTGCTGGACGAACTCAGGCCACTCAGTGCTGACCAATTGCGTGCCAAGCTGGTGATTTCGGGCTGGTTGTTGAAGCCCTATGGCGAAGACAAGATGCGCTGCCAGGAATGCATGTATTACCTCGTGCATCGGCGCTGGTGCGATCTGCCGGAGCTCAACCTGCCGGCGGAACCGGATTGGTGGTGCCGCCTTTGGCGAATCTAAGTGTGGCGGGGGAGCCCGGAGTGGAAGACCAGACTCTCCGTAAAGCCATCGCGGAAAAGCTGGCTTCGGGCCTCAAAACCGAGGTCTGGCCGCGTGCCACGACGAGCAAGGACGTGAATGAGATCGTACGCCGGCTTCAGGTGGAGGCCGGACATGATCTTAGTGAGAAATTGATCATTGCCGGGTTCACCGATCATGTCATCGAAGTGGATGGCATAGAACAATCTTGCGAAGCCTGCATGTACTATAAGGTCCATGCGCGTTTCTGCGACTTGCCGGAACTGATTCTGCCGGTTGAGCCAACCTGGTCCTGCAGGCTATGGCGGATTTGACACGGCCTGACATCGTGATCATCGGATGCGGCAATTCTAATCGCAACGATGACGGCGCTGGTCCAAAAGTCATCGCCTTGTTACGCCAGCGCGGGGTGCCGGGGGAGGTCCGGCTGTTCGATGCCGGGACCGATGGTATGGCCGTTATCTATCAGGCGCGTGGAGCCAGCCATCTCATCATCGTCGATGCATGTAAGCCATCCGGGGCGCCGGGTTCAATCTATGAAGTGCCCGGCGATGTGTTGGCTGCACCGCCCAAGCCTGGACAGGGCTTGCATGATTTCCGATGGGATCACGCGCTTTATTCCGGGCACCGGATCTATGGCGAAGCGTTTCCGAGCCAGGTTTCGGTGTTCCTGATCGAAGCGGCGTCGCTTGATCTTGGGTTTGAACTAACCCCGGAAGTCGATCACGCTGTGGGTCTCGTCGCGGGTCAGATCGAGGCTCGCGCAAGTGGATGGCTGTCGGCATGAGCGCAGTTATTTCAGTCCGCAATGGTTCGGTCTATCTTCCGGCGGAAGTGGTGCAGACATATTTTCCCGATATCGATGCGGTGATCGTGCTGATTCGCGACGATAGGCTCCTGGTCATGCCGGTGCACCAAGCGACGGCAGGCGGATGCCTTCTGAAACTGCGCAACGCAAAAGGTGACCGCGTGGCCAGCGCGCGGGACGTTTTTCTGGATCAGGACCGGCTGGATCTGATTGCAGAGGAACTGCCCGCACACTGGATTTCGGAACAAGGCGCGCTCTGCGCCGAGTTGCCAGACCAGATGCAAAGTTAATATGCAAGAATAAAAAGAAAGTGGACAAAAGATTGCTTCCGTGATTTCCCTTATGGAAAGAACGCTTGCGGAATGCAATGCATCTCGGGGGAGAGAATGGCCGTAGGGAGCCGAACCAAACAGCAGGTTGATGCCGCTTTGGCTGCCGTGGAGGATGCGGACGCATCGGATGCCGACAAGGCGCAAATGCTCATGGAAATCGCCATGGGCTTGCAGCAGAGTCCGCGTGACCCAGCCGATTTGCTAGCTGCCGTCGATCTTTACAAAACCGCGCTGACGCTGGTGCCTGCGGGCGAAGCGCTGGCAGCCGCGCGCATTCGGGCCCGTATGGCGACGGCTCTCATGGCTGTTCCTTCGGAGAACGCCGCCGAGATAAAAGAGGCTAAGGCGGAGATGACGGTGGCGCTTGCCACGCTGACCGCTGAAGGCTCGGATGCGGAAATTGCCGAAGCGGAGATGAATCTCGGGCTGATCTGCCAGACCCTAGCTGGCATCCGCATAATGCCGATCCAGCCGGCGATCAGCGCCTATCAGCGTGCTTTGCGGGTGTTTGACAAGAAGGCCTATCCCAAGGAATTCGCTATCCTGCAGAACAATCTGGCTACCGCCTTCCTCTCCATGCCATTCACTGATGAGGCGAGCAAAATGCGAGAGGCCTTGGCGGTGGCCGCCTTCGAGGAAGGCCTGTCGGTCGTGACACTGATCGACCAGCCGGTGGAATATGCCATGCTGCAGAACAATCTCGGTAATGCCCTGCAATATGTCTCCTCAGAGTCCGTCCCGGAACTCATGACGCTCGCGCGATGCGGCGGATAAGAACCATGGCGGCGGCTGCGTAGAGGAAGGCCGTCGCGGAGGCGATGGT
>NZ_PZZL01000018.1 GCF_003046185.1 Phreatobacter oligotrophus | reverse complement strand
AGCGGTTTCGATCTTGGTAGCGCATGACACGCAGTCCATTCCGCCGATGCGGTAACGGGCTCTAACTGCTGATGGCGACATCCATTTTGGCTTTCATGGGTTAGTCTTCTTGCAATCCTAGCCAACACTCTACATCCTCTAGTGACTAGAGGAGCAAGCTGAAATGAAAGAGGCATTGCCGATTGGCCAGGCAGCCGCGCAATCAGGCGTGAAGGTGCCGACGATCCGCTACTACGAACAAATCGGTCTGCTGCCCTCACCCTTGCGGTCGGAAGGCAACCGGCGCCTCTACAGCGAGGCAGAGATGCGGCGCCTGGCCTTCATCCGCCACGCCCGCGAGCTGGGTTTTGAGGTCGACGCGATCCGGGCGCTGCTCGACCTTCAGGACAATCCCCAGCGGTCTTGCACGGAGGCGGATGTCATAGCCCGGGCAAGGCTTGCTGACGTCGAACACCGGATCGCGTCGCTCACGGCTTTGCGCAAGGAGCTGCGGCGGATGATTACGGCGTGCGCCGGTGGATCTGTATCCGAATGCATGGTCATCGAGACGTTGGCGGAGAATAGTCAGCTTCGCACTCCCGAAAAGGGCTAGCTACGGCAAATTGGCGCGAGCCAACTCCTCAAGACTGAAGAGGGACACCACGGCGCTGCCGATCCCAGACGCAGCGGCCCCGTGAACAATTCATCTTGGGGAGCCAAGGCGCCTTTCCACGGCTCAGCCTATTGTCCCCAAAAGTGGAAATGTCGTCAGCATCCAAATCGCGACAGCCTGCAACTGACCGGTGATCATCAAGACACCAATGCAGATCATGATCGCTCCAGCTCCGATGTTCAGCAATGCGCCGGTTCGACACATTCGTTTTATCGCGGCGGCAGCACTTCCCATAAACAATGCCGTCAGAGGAAACGGCACGCCAAGCCCGAGTCCATAGGCGCCAAGAAGTATCGCTCCGTTGCCTGACGATGTTGCTGTGACAGCTAGGATTGAACCTAAAACCGGTCCAATGCATGGTGTCCAACCGAACGCGAAAGCTACGCCGAGCAGGAAGGCCCCGAGTGGCCCGCGAACGTGGCGTGGACCCTGCCAGCGCCGATCAGACATCAGCATGGGCAGGCGGAACAGCCCCGTCATCACCAACCCGAAGACGATAACCAAAGCCCCCCCAACCAGATTGGCCTCGTTCTGATACCTCTGCAGGACGCCGCCGAGCGCCATAGCACTCATGCCGAGCAAGACGAACAATGTCGTAAATCCTGCCACGAACAGCAGTGCCAAGCGGAATGTGTGAAGCCGCGATTCCTGCTCTGCACCGTCGCGTTCCCCTGCCCCGCCCGCAATGTACGAGAGGTATCCCGGCACAAGAGGAAGGACACACGGTGATAGAAACGAAATCGCGCCAGCGGTCGCGGCCGTTGCCAAGCCGACAAGCGAGATATCAACCGTTGCCACCATGACAGGCCTAAGGTGCGAAAAGTTGGTAGCCAGAGCGCGATCCGCCCGGTTTTGGGTCGACAGCTATCCAACCAGAAGCCGCCAGGTTCTTCTAAGCCCCGGGACTGCGGCGCGTGTTCACATGTGCGGGAACAACATCGCTGCGCGCAGCGCGGCCGGCTTAGCGTCGTCCGCGATAGAGCGAAACCGATCCGCTAACGGTGGGAATGACGAGCGTTTCCTCTACCTGACGAAATCCTGCACTGCGCATGAGCTCCAGCAAGACACCCTTGGCGTTGGGCTCTGTGTTGGCGCGCCCATCGAGGTTCTGGATAGAGGCTCTAAAGAGCGTTCGCATCAACGGCGTGCGCTGCAACCCGTAGTCTGCGATGTGGATTTCGCCACCCGGCCCGAGCGCCGAACTCATCGCGGCGAGGGATGCGGCCTTTTCCTCCAGAGACACCTGATGCAGCACCAGGCTCGACACGATCTTGGTCGGTTTTACTGCGCCCAGGATCTCCACCGCTTGGCGCGCCAAGCCTAGATGGTACTCGGCACGAACCCCAGCCGCTTCAGCCTTCTTCTGTGCTCGCGTCAACATCGCCGGGTCGGGATCGATCCCGATAAGCCTTGCTGAGGACGCGGCCTTTGCTAGCAGAACGAGGAGCGAGCCTGTGCCGCAGCCCACGTCGAGAATGACATCACGGGGATGCGGCCCAATCTGCGCAATGAGAGCGCGTCTCCATCGCTTCTCGCGGGTGAGCGCCGCGACGCCGAAATCGTACAACGGGCTCAGCCAGTGATAGCCCGCGGCAGGT
The DNA here is from genome assembly GCF_003046185.1 of Phreatobacter oligotrophus. Lineage (NCBI taxonomy): Bacteria > Pseudomonadati > Pseudomonadota > Alphaproteobacteria > Hyphomicrobiales > Phreatobacteraceae > Phreatobacter > Phreatobacter oligotrophus. Next base: position 28,949 of record NZ_PZZL01000018.1, on the reverse strand, counting down.
GTATACGTCATGTGCTTGCGATCCGATTGGCCGAATGACGCCACCGTACATCCTGTAGTCAGTACAGGATCAAGAGCCATTGTTCGTACCTCTCCACGACGATCCCGCTGCATAGACCATGCCGAGCGCCGATGCGGTCGGCCACAGGTCGGCACTGGATCATTATTTCCAAGGGGACACTGTGTCGGAATCGCCGAAAAGCGGTGGGATAGTGATGTTGATATTCTGCGGCGAAACGGATGGCGGTCGCGCCGCCTTCAGTATGAGCTGCGGAGCCATAATAAGAAGGCCGACCATTGAGATCTGAATGCAAAGGAAAGGAACAGCTCCCCAGTATATGTCGACTGTCCGAACTATCGAAGGAGCAATGCTCCGAAGGTTGTAGATAGCTATGCCAAAGGGCGGATGCATAAACGATGTCTGCAGATTGACCGCCAGTAAAATGGTCAACCAGATCATATCAATGCCGAGTTTCTGCGCTACGGGAACGATAAGCGGCAGAACAATAAATGCAATCTCAAAGAAATCGAGAACAAATGCGATCATAAATACGATCAAGCTGACGAATATTACGAAGCCTATTTGACCGGCTGGAACGAAATTGAACAGGGCTTGGACCCACTGCTCCCCGTTCAATCCTCTGAAGACCAGCGTGAAGAACGAAGCCCCCATCAGCAGAAACATCAGCCCGCATATCAGGATGCCGGTGGCCAGCATGGCCTGTCGCAACTTCTTCAGCGTGAGCCTGTTTTGCAGCAGCCCAAGCAACAGTGTGCCCGTCACCCCGATAGCGCCGCCCTCGGTCGGTGTTGCCACTCCATAATAGATCGCTGCCAAGACCATCAGGACCAGCCCGAGGGGCAGCCCCGCGGCAACGAGCGCTTGCCGGATGAGAAAGCCGACGCAACGTTCAGACGCGAGCGATGGATCGGGCGGCGCGCGGTCAGGCCAGATCTGGGTGAGGACGAACACATACGTCAAGTACGAGCCGATAAGCAGCAGACTGGGAACCAAGGCGCCGCGGTAGAGGTCCGTAACTGACACTTCCATCTGTTCGGCCAGAACGATCAAGACGAGGCTTGGCGGAATGACCTGGGCGAGCGTTCCCGTTGCTGCAACAACACCGGTTGCCAAACGGTGGTCATAGCCCGCCCGCAGCATCACCGGTAGAGCAATCAATCCCACTGCGATGACGGAAGCTGAGACGAAGCCAGTGATGCCGGAAATGACGGCGCCAACAATGATGGTTGTGTAAGCAAGGCCGCCGGATACATTACCAAAAAGCCTGTTCAGAGCCGCGAACATCGCTTCTGCGATGCCGATGCGTTCGAGCAGGAGGCCCATGAACACGAGCATGGGAAGGGCCAGTAAATTGTCATTACTGAAGATGCCCTGAATTCTGAAAAAAATTGCGGTCAAAAAGCTAACATCGAAATGCCCATTCAGAACTCCTATGACACCGAAAATACTGGCGATTGCCGCCAGAGAGAATGCAACTGGAAAACCCAAGAAAAGCACGATCACGAGCGCAATGAACATTGCTGGAGCGAGCAATGTCATATCATTCCCCGTCGAAAAAGCGGCGACTGGCGCGGCTGCCTGTGTCATTTCCTTGCAGGAACGCTATACAGCGCACAGCCTCAGCGACGGCTTGGAGGGAGAGAAGGGCGAAGCCAAACGGGATAAAACTCAGGATAATCCATGCAGGAATGGCGCTTGAGCTTTCGCGCGTCGCCCGGGTGTGTCCAGCTACCAAAGCTTCCCAGAACTTCGGCCCACTCAGCCAAATCATGCCGGCGCATACCGGGAGAAGGACAAAAAAAATCCCGAACAGATCGATCCAGGCCAAGCCCCGTTCGCCGATGCGGTTTGCGAATACGTCGACACGGACGTGTTCGTTCTTCTGCAAGGCATAAGCCGCCGTGATGAAAACAACGACAGCAAAGAAGTGCCATTGCATATCAAAGGCCGACGACCAGGCGACGGAGAACACTTTTCTGCTGATCGCGTTGAATGTTATCAGTAACGCGTTCAGCAGCAGCGCCCAGCTGACCAGGGAAGCCAGCTTCTCGCTCAGACCATCTATCCAATGGACAAGCCGCATTTTGCCCACGCGCTCACTCCAAGGACCTTGGCGGCCGACCTCAGCAACATGCCGCGGCAAAGTACCAACCGGGCATGAGGATACATCCTTTAGCCGCTACAGGAGCAAGAGCTGGTTTGGAATCGCGCACCGGGCAGAGAATGGCCGCGCCCAAGCCTAGGTAGCGTGGGACAAATCTGACCGCGCATCCCGGATGATCGCCCAGGCTGATTGTAAAAACAGGCCAGCGACCGCGAACGCCACCAGCAGGTCCGGCCAGGGCGACGAGAGCCACCACACCAGGAGAGCTGCGGCGACGACGGCCAGGTTTCCGATCGCGTCGTTGCGGGAGAATAGCCACACGGCACGCATGTTCGCGTCGCCCTTCCTGTGCGGGATCAGCACGAGGGCAGCGACAACGTTGAAGATGAAGGCGGCGAGGGCGAGGCCGCCCATCAGCAGAGTTTGCGGATCTTGCGTGACAAAGACGCGGTAGGTCGTCGTGCCCACTACGACGAAGCCTAGGACCGCGAGGAAGATACCCTGGAGAAGCGCCGCCTTTGCCCGGGCAGCCAGACCCCAACCCACCGCTACGAGCCCGAGGAACGAAATCAAGCCATCGCCAATGAAGTCGAGGGCATCGGCCTGAAGCGCCTGCGAGCCAGCCAATACGCTGCCAACAATCTGCACAACGCCGAAGCCGGTGTTGAGCAGAACAACGATCCAGAGTGCGCGCTTGTACGCCGCTGTCACATGCGACAGGTCCGGGATTTTGTCATCGCAATCCTGGCCCTCCTCAGTCTTTGCCACCTTGGATGCACCCATTTGATCGAGCTGGTAGCCTATGTTTGTGATCGCATTCTCGAGTTCCGGAAGGCGTCGCATAGGATCGTCGACACCAACCGTCATGATCTGCGATGCGATCGATACCTTTACGTGCTCGACCCCATCGACTTTACGGGCGGCTCCCTCAATTTTTGCGGCGCAGGAAGGGCAATCCATGCCGGTGATGCGGTAACGGATTGGGGCTGTTTCTGTGGTCATGGGGACTTCTCAATTGTCAGACTCCTTGTAGGCTACATCCTGTAGCGACTACAGGAGCAAGGCCAAATATGCAGATCGGGCAGCTAGCGCGTCATGCCGGCGTCAACATCGAAACCATCAGGTTCTACGAGAGGATTGGTGTGCTGCCGCCGCCACAACGGCAAGGGAACGGCCGGCGGCTATACACCGATACAGATGCCCAGCGTTTGGGATTTGTGCGACATGCGCGCGAGCTGGGATTTGAACTTTCAGCGGTCCGGACGCTTCTGGCCCTGCAGGAGCAGCCAGGTGCTTCCTGTGAAGACGCCAGCCGCATCGCCCAGTCACAGTTGGCTGAAGTTGAGAGCCGCATAGCCAGGCTCCTGCGCTTGCGCGACGAGCTGTCGCGCATGGTCAGTGACTGCCAACGGGGGAAAGTGGCCGCCTGTCGCGTTATCGAAGCACTCGCGTCGAGCTCCGTGCTTCGCCCGCCAAGAATCCTCACCAAAAGGAAGCCGAGCTAGTCCGATACCTAGGTCCGTTGTGCGACAGCGCTGGATGCGCTGTGCCAGCATCTTACGGCAGCTGCTGACCAACGGTCATGAATGGCCGCAGGCGTTCGAGCAGACTTGAACATGCGACGTCTACGGCGCGTCCAATGTACCTGAGGCCCGCTCCCTGGTTGTGCGGATAAACATGCAATTCGTACATGCCATCGCCTTGCTTCCAGGCTCGGCGGGTGCGCGTGGCCATTCGGTGGATTAGTTTCGCGGTTTGAACAAGCTTGAACTCCAATGTATCCGCCGATTGCGGATCTACTTGCCCTGCCATCTCCACCGCTATTCGAGCGGCCATCACTTTGCGCGGATCCAAGTCCGAGATATGGCGAAGCGCCCAGGCGACCCGAGCGCTATCCCCTGGGAGCGCACCGAAAACCGAGGCCACGGTTGGGATGTAAAGAGCCCTAACCTTCACAATGGTTTCGGCAACCAGTGGGTCGCTCTCCTTTGCTTTGATCCATTCCAGCGCTTGGCGACGCAATGGCCTAATCTCGGCTGCCGTGAAAGACCGCCGGTTAACACTTCCATGGCGTTGAAATGAACTCGCATGCGAGCGGCAAAGCCGTGCGCCGGAACCCGCTGCCGCGATCGTCTGACTTGGACGTTCGCACCCACAAACAGAACATTTCTCAGCTGAAGTGTCCTTGGCGGTGTGCCTGTTTATCGCCCGCCCCCTCTCAACCTGTTCACCATTCTTGGGCATGCACCCACCTCGTGCCTTTCGTTCGATGGATTTGAGAAGCCGCAGGGTGAAAGAGACCAAATGACATTTTCATCAGATCTTATATATGATAACATCCTTTATCAGATAAAAAAGAAAGGAGATGACGAATGGGAACGGTGACCGGCTTCAAGGACCTGCAGAAAACCCTGCGAGATGCGCAACGTGCGCTTAAAGCCCTCGACGGGACGATTGGAACGCTCGAGTTCGATCCCACCGACCCGTCCAGCGTGAAGGACGCGATCAGCACCATGGAACGGATGGTCGCTGAGAAGACCCTCCCCTACCGGGGCAACGCCGTGGTCGAGAACATCGCCGGCCAGATGAAAGAGCGCTATCGCACCGGCATCCTCGAGCGTGCCAAAGGTCTGAAGTGAACCAGGCCTCCGCCGGCGCGCTTTCATGAACCTGCCCGCGATTCTGGCGCCGCGTCTGCCGGCGCTGATCGTCGCTGCCGGGCCCCAGGCTGCGGCACGCACCGCCGAGTTCTTTTTAGGGCACATCACCAACGGCCATACCCGCAAGGCCTATGCGCGCGCGGTCGGCGACTTTGCATCTTGGTGCGAGACCATGGGCGTGACCTCGATCGCCGACGTGCAGCCTCTGCACGTCTCCTTGTTTATCCGGCAGCGGGAACGGGAGCGCTCCGCGCCAACCGTCAAGCAGGCGCTTGCGGCCATCCGGATGTTGTTCGATCACCTGGTCATATCCCAGGTCATTCCCACTAACCCCGCGGCGTCGGTGCGGGGTCCGAAGCACGTAGTCAAGCGCGGCAAGACGCCTGTACTTACCCCGGAAGAAGCGCGCCATCTCCTGGACAGCATCGACGCTGGCTCGCCCGCGGGGCTCCGCGATCGCGCGCTCATCGGCCTGATGGTCTACACGTTCGCGCGGATAGGTGCGGCGGCGGCGATGAACGTGTCCGATGTGTTCTGGCAGGGACGGCGGCTGTGGGTGCGGCTTCACGAGAAGGGCGGCAAGGACGTCGCGCTACCGTGCCATCACAACCTCGAGACTTATCTGGAGGAGTATCTGGCGAACACCGGTATAGGTTCAGATACCAGCGGTCCGCTGTTTCGCACGATCGGGCGGGGGACCGGCAAACTCAGCCGCTCGTCCCTGCCCCAGTCGAACGCCTGGTCGATGATCAACCGCCGCGCCAAGGCGGCCGGCATACGGACGAAGATTGGCAACCATACCTTTCGGGCCACCGGGATCACCGCCTACCTCAAGAATGGCGGTACGCTGGAAAAGGCCGCCGCGATCGCCAACCATGCCTCGACGCGCACCACGCAACTTTACGATCGATGCTCGGACGACATCACCCTCGACGAAATCGAACGGGTCATCATCTAGCCGCGCGCCAGGTGGTCATCGCGGGTCAGCACCATGTCGATATGATCGGTCAGTGCCCCCGTGCAACACAGAAGCGCTGGCTCTGTCCCGCCGACCTAAATCCCAGCCTTGTCTGCATGCGAAGCGACGCGGTGTTATCCGCGAAGGCGCCGGCCGACAACCGATCCAGAGACACATCGCAAAAGGCCACGTCAATCATAGTCGCCGCTGCCTCCGACGCGAATCCCCTCCCCCAATAACGGGGCCCGAGCCACCAGCCGATCTCAGCCATAGACCCCGATTTTGAGAACGAGATCAACCCCATCAGGGTGCCCGGATCTCTCCGCCGGGCGATCGCAAGCGCGAGCGCGTCGCCGCGCTCATTCGACGTGAGCAGGTCACCGACCAGAACGGAAGCATGTGCCTCTGTGAAGGGGGAAGGAATCGACGCCAGCATGCGCGCCACAGCCGGTTCAGCGAGATAGCGGGCTATCCGGGAGACGTCGCCAAACACAGGTTCGCGGAGGATCAGGCGTCGCGTGGAAAGAGGCACAGCGGAACGCCAGAAAGGGGACGCATGGTGGCTGGCCGTCACGATCCGGTGCCTTCTGGAACAGTGTTGTCAGCGCCGGGTTTCATGCCTGTCGTCCACTGTAAAAGGAACCTCCCCCGTGCCCCAAAAAATCCTCACCGCAATAGCCGGTCTGATTGTTGCCACCACCGTTGCCTCTGCCCAGCAGGCAAGCCCCCAACCGCTTCCAGCTGGCTGCCCCGCCGCGAACGGACAGCAGGCGCAGCCAAGCCATGCGCCGGCCATGCAAGGCCAGCACATGAGCGAGACCCATCGGGGTCTGATTGAAGCGATGGCCAAGATGCAGCCGGCGATGATGCAGGGCATGATGGCCAGGGATCCGGATGTCGCGTGGATATGCGCGATGATTCCGCATCACCGGGGCGCGATCGATATGGCGCGCGCCGCCCTGCGCGGTGCCAGCGACGCGGAATCCCGCAAGATGGCGGAAGACACCATCAAGATGCAGGAAGAGGAGATCGCCAAGCTAGAGGCCTGGGTGAGCCGTTACGCGGCACGCGAGAACCGCACGGGCAGCACGCCGCGTCCGTAAGAGCCGAACCGGGCCGCTTGCGAGGCCCGGATGTGGTCGCAGGAATGCGCCCCTTGGCATCATCCGATGTTGGTGGCGCGAAGGCGAAGCGAGTTGCCTATGACGCTGACCGAAGACAGCGCCATTGCAGCCGCTGCGATCATCGGCGAGAGTAGGATGCCGAACGTCGGATAGAGCAGCCCCGCCGCAACCGGAACACCCAGCGAGTTATAGGCAAAGGCAAAAAACAGGTTCTGCCGGATGTTGCTCATCGCCGCTTCCGACAGGCGCCTGGCGCGCACGATGCCCATGAGGTCGCCCTTCAACAGGGTGATGCCCGCACTTTCCATGGCAACGTCGGTGCCGGTGCCCATCGCGATGCCGACGTCGGCAGCAGCGAGCGCCGGTGCATCGTTGACCCCGTCCCCCGCCATGGCGACCACGCGCCCTTCAGCGCGGTAGCGGCCAACGACGTCGGCCTTGCCCTCCGGCAGGACATCGGCTTCGACGTCGTGGATGCCAAGACGACGCGCGACGGCATCGGCTGTGACCCGGTTGTCGCCGGTGAGCATGACGATGCGGATGCCATCAGCCTGCAACTCCTGAAGGGCTCCAAGCGTGGTGGGTTTGACCGGGTCGGCGATGGCGAGAATGCCTGCGAGAACGCCATCGACCCCTGCATAAATGACCGTGGCGCCGTCGCCGCGCAGCGCGTTGGCGCGATCCGCCAGGGCTTCGGTGGCGATCCCCTGCTCCGCCAGGAATGAGGCATTGCCGAGGACGACACGGCGCCCGGCCACCGTGCCGAATGCGCCTTTCCCGGTCGGTGAATCGAAATCGGTCACGGCTTCGCTCGCAATGGAGCGCTCGCTCGCCGCCTTGACGATCGCCGCAGCCAGCGGGTGCTCGCTGAGCTTCTCAACAGATGCCGCGAGGCGCAGGAGCTCGTTCTCTTCGAACCCCCCTGCAGGCGTAATGGAGGTCACTGCCGGCCTGCCTTCGGTGAGGGTGCCGGTCTTGTCGACGATAAGCGTATCAACCTTCTCCATCCGCTCCAGCGCCTCAGCGTCGCGGATGAGAACGCCCGCCTGGGCGCCACGTCCCACGCCAACCATGATCGACATCGGTGTTGCCAGACCCAAAGCACAGGGGCAGGCGATGATCAGAACCGCCACGGCCGCGACCAAACCGTAGGTGAGCTGCGGCGCCGGCCCAAAGAAGAACCATGCAAAGAACGCGACGATGGCAACTGCAATAACCGCCGGAACGAACCACGCCGAGACCTGGTCCGCGAGGCGTTGGATGGGAGCGCGGGAGCGTTGCGCGTTCGCCACCAGCTGCACGATCTGCGACAGCATGGTGTCATGGCCGACCTTCTCGGCGCGAATGACCAGCGCACCGGATTGGTTCAGCGTTCCGCCGATAACCTTATCCCCGGCGTGTTTGGTCACGGGCATGGACTCGCCGGTGACCAGGGACTCGTCGACGGCACTGCGGCCTTCCATCACCACGCCGTCGAGTGGCACTTTTTCGCCGGGCCGGACCCGCACGACATCGCCGACCACGAGGGTCTCGACCGAGACCTCTTCCTCACGGCCGTCGGCGCGGATGACCTTCGCGGTTTTGGGAGCAAGGTCGAGAAGAGCGCGGATGGCGCCGCTGGTGCTGTCGCGCGCGCGCAGCTCCAGGACCTGTCCCAGCAGCACCAGAACGGTGATCACGGCTGCGGCTTCGAAATAGACAGCGACCGAGCCGTCGTGAGCACGGAATGCGGCGGGGAAGATGCCGGGAGCGAAGGTCGCCACCACGCTATAGACCCACGCGATGCCGGTGCCGATGGCGATCAGCGTGAACATGTTGAGGTTGCGGGTGACCAGAGACTGCCCGCCGCGCTCAAAGAACGGCCAGCCGCAATAGAGCACGACAGGGGTCGCCAACAGCAGCTGCAGCCAGTTGGAGGTCTGGCCGGGAATGGTGTGGTCAAGGCCCAGCAGGTGCCGCCCCATCTCGAGGAACAACACCGGCACAGAGAGCGCCAGGCCGATCCAGAACCGTCGCGTCATGTCGATGAGCTCGACGTTAGGGCCGTCATCAGCGGTCGCCAGTAAAGGCTCGAGTGCCATTCCGCAGATGGGGCAGCTGCCCGGGCCGACCTGACGGACCTCAGGGTGCATCGGGCAGGTGTAGACAGTGCCTTCCGGCGCCGCCGCGGGCGCAGGCTGCTTGTCCTTGTGCAGGTAGCGGTGGGGATCCGCCTCGAACTTCGTTTTGCATCCGGCCGAGCAGAAATAGTGCTCGTGGCCTTTGAATGTCGTGCGATGCCTGGCGGTCGCCGGGTCCACCGACATGCCGCAGACAGGGTCCTTCACCTGGCCGGCGGTGATCCCTTGCTCACCATGATGATGATCATCGTGGTGTTTACCGCTGCAGCAGCTGTGGCCGCCGTGCTTGGAATGATCGTGATTGCTCATGGGTCTACCTCTCTTGACGATCATCCTGCTCCTTCCCATGATTGGAAGGTCAAGGGATTATCGCTATGAACATCGGCAAAGCCGCAGAGCGCTCCGGCGTGTCCGCAAAAATGATCCGCTACTATGAGTCGGTCGACCTGTTGCCGGCGGCCGACCGCACCGGAAATGGCTATCGAAGTTACACCGAGGAAGATGTGGCACGCTTGAGTTTCGTGCGCCGTTCGCGCGATCTCGGCTTTTCGATCGAACGTATACGCGAATTGTTGGGTCTCTGGGGTGATCAGCACCGCAGCAATGGCGAAGTGAGGTCGCTAGCCAGGGAGCACGTAACCGAGCTTGAGGGGCAGGCCGCCAAGTTGCAGGCGATGATCCAGACCCTCCGCCATTTGATGCATTCGTGTGAAGGCGCCGGCGAGCGTGCTTTGTGCCCCATTTTAGAAAACCTGGGTCACAACTAGGCACTGCCAGCCTCTCACGGAGACGACATTAGCGCTGCTTTCCGCAGACATGGCCGCTCTTCCTCAAGCATTACGCAAAAGACGATTGAAATGCCTCATAATCGGTGCCGGCAATTTGATCATGAGCAATAGCAGGTCATCGTAGTTTTTGAATATTCGTGATCATTATTGCCCCGCGTATGCGCCGCACTGTTACGTGTACTTTATCCCGCGGTGAAAGACCACGAAGCAGCCCTGACGAAATGACGTGAAACGTCATCATTCTTGGCCGCATCGATATAGTTCCATCGCGACTGGATAATTCCGGATGAAATAGAGCGACGACCCCGCCAGTCGTGTCGACGGTTTCAACGAACGATGTGAAATGCACATCCTTCGCTGGATCTGGCCTCTGGGCTTGAAGTCGCTCAGTCGGGCTCAACCACTCGAATGCGAGATCGGAGGAGGAAGCCACGGCTCCGTGCACTGGCAAAGTGACGAGCGCGATTGCAACGACCCAGGTACGAAGTTCCATAAGAGTCTCCTCTCGGCAAAAAGCGCCGTCGGCATAGCTGGAATCAGATGCCAACTATCCGCCCGCGACGCTTTGATCTAAATCACGATTGCGATGTAATGTTTTGCAATGATTACGCAACATTCTGTAACAAATTAGACATATTACGTATAACCCAGCTTCCAGTGACTAGCAAAAGCTCTCAATTGATTTGCGTCAAAGCCACCGGACCTCAATCGACTTACAAATGGCCAATCAGAGCAAATGAGTGCTCTGCCGCGGACGCCGAATATGCAGATCAGATTGAATGATCGGCGATATTCGCAAGGCGGTCCGTCGTGAAGTCAGTCGATAGGGAAACCATGCCATGAAGAAAATGCTGCTTACGATCGCATTCGCGTTGGCGACATCAACCGCCGTCTACGCTCAGGCCGGCGACTTTTCCGGCCCGCCGCCGGCTGACCTGGTCCATGACGTGATGGGTCATGTGAACTCCACCAACGCTCCGCGCACCCAGCTTCCGGCCGGCACGGCCGCGCAGGTCGGCACGGTGCTGCCCCAGGGCGTGGCGCTGCAGCAGTTCCCGGCCGGACATCGTGCCCACCAGCATGCCTTCGTGCGTGTGGGTGACACGGTTCTGCTCGTCGAGCCCGGCACGCGCCGGGTGATTCACGTTCTCCGCTGACCGTCCGGGCAATGACCGGCGAGGTGAGCCTCCGGGCTCACCTCGTTTCAAGTCCCGAAATCCGATTACCAGAATGAGGGTATTCCCATGAACCGAAGGCTTTTCATGGTGGCGGGCGGCAGCCTTGCCATCTTCAGTTCGACGCCCGGACGGGCAAGCATCAGCTCGGCCGACTGGTCGCGCCTGATGGAGCAGTATCGCGAGCAGCAGATTCGCGCAGGCCGATCGACTTCCTTTCGCGGGACGGTCCGGGCCATCAACCGCCAACGGGGCGAAGTGACGTTCTCCCATGAGCCAATCGCTTCGGTGGGCATGCCGGCAATGACCATGACCTTGAAGGTGCCGGACGCGAACGTCCTGGCACACCTGCACGTGGGCGGACAGGTCGAGATCGACGCCAGGGGAACAGGGGGCGTACCTGCCCTGATCAGCATCAAGCCCACAAACTAAGCCGCGCGACGGATTCCCGGCCGCAAACCACAGCTCTCTGCGCCTGCTGTTCACCAGTGCGGAAAAGTCCAAGGAAGGACACTTTGTTATGTACACGACAAGGGCAAAACATCTCGCCGGCCGAACACTGAGGGCGATGGCGATCGTTGTGATCGCCGGCGGCATCGGCTCGGTGGGGGCCGCGCATGCCGCCCCACAGCGGCTGGCGATGGACAACATGGGGATGCCGCAAGGCAACAGCCCCAGCATGCCGATGGACAACGACTCCTCTCGCATGAATCCGCAGGGAGGGGCTGCCCCAGGCGGGATGCAGATGCCGCCCGCCTCAGCCGGCGGGCAGAATATGCAGAGCCAGCCAGGCGGCATGATGAACGACGGCATGATGCGCATGATGGAAAACATGATGCGGATGATGCAGATGCCAGCAATGGCCCCGTCCCCGGGGCCTGTAGATCTGACCGACCGGATTGACGGGCGCATCGCCTTTTTGCGGGCAGAGCTTCGGATCACCGAAGCGCAGAATCCGACCTGGAATGTCTTTGCGGATGCCCTCAAGGCAAGCCGCGGTCACCTGCTTGATGCCCGGCGCGCCCTGCTCGAAACGTCGGCTCGACCGATCGATCGTCTGGAGAGTCGCGAACGGCATCTCGCAGCGCGATTGGAGGCCCTAAGGGCGGTCCGCTCTTCCTTCACACAGCTGTTCTCAGTCCTGAATGACAGCCAGAAGCGCGCCGCCGAGGAGCTTATCATTCCGCTCCTGGGCACCTTCTAAAGGTGCACTCATGGGGCGGGCAATGTCGCCAACGCAGTTCCAGCGGCGCGCCGTTGCGGGGATTTCAGTGGCGGCACTTGTGCTGACACTCGGAGCTGGACGCGCGCAGGATAGTGGTGGTGACCACACCAGTCACCATCCTCCGCCCGCTGAGGCGGCGCAGTCACCAGGGCCGTCCGCTCCACCCCCTTCCGGGTCAGCTGAGCCGGGAGAAATGCACCGGTCGCAGCAGCGGGGGCTTGCCTCATCGATGATTGGGGCTTCCGAGCCTGCCGCGGAGGAGCTGCGGGCGCTTCACGAGAAGGCTCAGAGTTGGATCACTCGCAGCCTTCCGGCCATACTGGCCGCAGCGGACGACATTGCCGCCAGCACGGCCAGGGGTGATTACACGTCAGCCCGGGCCTCGGCAGGCGCGCTTCGCGAGGCGACGGCGCGTCTTGAGAGCGGCCTGTCGGCCCACATCGGTATGGCTCAGGGCCGGGCTCCTCGGGATATTGCGCTGGCCTGGTACAGGTCAGAAATGCAACTCCAAGGCGCTCAGCCGGAGGCACCCGCACTGTTCGGGTTCACGGTGCGGCACCTCTCGCTTATGGCCGTGCTGACCTTGGTCCTGGCGGGTCTCCTCCTCATCCAGCTTCTGCGCGCCCGCCGTGCGGCCGCATTGATAGCCCTCGCGCGTATGCCGTCTGTCGCTCAAGAAGCCACAACGGCTGTCTCGGTCGCGGGACTCGGCGAAAGCGTGGCACCGGCCGACGATCGCAGCAGCGACACCATCCTGCCCCCAAGGCTTGGCGGTTCACGCGCCCCGTGGCGCGGCGAACTGCGTGTCATTCAAATCTTCGACGAGACACCCTCCATCAAGACCTTCAGACTGGCAGAGCCTTCAGGCGGCCCGCTGCCTTTCGACTACCTTCCCGGCCAGTTCATGCAGGTCACTGTTACCCTGGGCGGTGATAACGCTGTGCGCCGCGCCTATACGATCGCATCCTCGCCGACCCACAGTGCGTTTGTCGAACTGACCATCAAGAACGAACAGCAAGGTCAGGTCTCGCGCCATCTCCATGAGAATGTGCACGTTGGAAGTCTGCTGACCTGTTCGGCGCCCTATGGTGACTTCACATTCACCGGCCTCGACGAAGACTGCGTTGTTCTGATCGGCGGCGGCGTCGGTGCAACACCACTCATGTCCGTCCTCCGGTTCCTGACTGATCGTGCGTGGCCGGGGGAGATATACTTCATCTACGGGGCAAGGGGCACGGATGAATTCGTCTTCCGCGATGAACTAGAGTTCCTTCAAAGGCGTCATACGAATCTGCACGTTCTCGGCGCCATGCCAAGAAGCCCTCACACATCCTGGTTCGGCTGGGAGGGGGCAATAACCAGGGAACTGCTGGCAGCAACTGTTCCGGACATCGCAAACAAGCGCATTCATATGTGCGGACCGCCGGCTATGATGCGCGCCGTTACGGACGCGTTGACGTCACTTGGCGTGCCTCCCGGCAAGATCCATACGGAGGCGTTCGGGCCGGCCGCCCGGGATCCGGCGGACCTGGCCCCGGCGAGACCCTCTCCGGCCGAGGTCGCGGCTATCAGCTTAACTTCACCCAAAGCCGCATCCAAGCCGCGCGCGAAGGCACCCAAAGCTGCTCCCGCCACCGTGAGCTTCCTTCGGTCCGGACGCTCGACTGCGCTCGATTCTGGAATGACGGTCCTCGCCGCGGCGGAGGCGAGCGGTGTTGAGATCCCGTCATCATGCAGAGTGGGCATATGCGGGGTGTGCAAGGTGCGACTTGTCGAGGGCAAAGTCCAAATGGACGTAACCGACGGGCTCAGCGACACGGACGCAGCAGAGGGGCTTGTACTGGCGTGTCAGGCGAAAGCGACGACACCCCATCTGGCCATCGACGCATGAGGACCGTCGAAGAACACGATGCCCTTGTCATAGGAGGCCTCGTCAGTCTGCTTCTGCTGTTGCCGCTGGGCGCTTTCGTTCACACGTCGCCTCGCTTTCCTGGCAGCATTCTGGGAACGATCGTAGGCGGACTGGGCGCCATCCTGATGCTTGTCCCGCTCCTTTACGTTTTGATCAAACGGCTGAGCCCTGTCCGAAAGTTTGTGACATCCTTCATTCCGTTACGCACACTCCTGACAGCACATATTTACGCGGGTGTGCTAGGGCCGATACTTGGCGTCTTGCACTCTGCCCACCGATCCGGAAGCACTGTGGGGGTTCTGCTCTTAGGCGTGCTTTTGAGCGTCGTGGTGAGCGGATATGCGGGACGGTATCTGCTCGGACGGATCACACTGTCGATCGCAGGTCAAAAACGCGATCTCGCCTTCCTGTCCGAACGGCTCGCGACACTCGCGAATGATGGCCCTGTGGACCGACTGCCCGCCGAAACGCGCAAAGTTGCCTACGCAGTGGCAGCCACAGACAGCGCCATAAGATCAGAGGAGCAGGCCCGCTACCTGTTTTCCTGCTGGCACCGGGTTCACATCGTGATCGCGGCGGCGCTGTACATCGTGCTGGGCATTCACATCTGGGGAGGGCTGTATTACGGGTTGAGGTGGCTGAAGTGAGCGCACGCGCCATCTTCGCCGCGATTGGCGCGGCCGTCGTCCCCTTACTCGTCATCGCCTGGCTGTTCATGGACTTGCCCGCGGCAATCGAACCTGCCCCGCTTTCGACGAAGCACGCGTTCCTGCAGGGCCAATGCAGCTCGTGCCATACCCCATTTTCGGGAATTGATGACGCTCAGTGTGCAAGCTGCCACTCCGCCGACATCCGCAACCTCGCGACAAAGCCGGCCAGCGCATTTCATACCCAGGCCGTGCAGTGTACGGGCTGCCATTCGGAGCATTTGGGACGACCAGCGCTTGCCGTAATGAACCACCGGGTTCTGACACAAGCGAATGCGTTTGGAGACCGGGCCGCTCCCTCTGACCTGCGGGCACGACTGATGGCCTACCTTGGCGATGCCGGATTGAGCATGGCGGTTGAGACACAAGCAGCGCTACGATGCGCGTCCTGTCACAGCGTGGTTGACAGGCACCGTGCCCAGTTTGGCACCGGGTGCAGCGACTGCCACAGCCTCGACACATGGAAGATAGCCGGTTTCCGGCATCCCTCATCAACTTCCGGATTTTGCTTCGAGTGTCATTTGGCGCCGCCAAGTCACACGATGATGCACTTCGAAATGGTGTCGAAGACAGTGAGCCGACAACCCCATGCACAGCTCGAGCAATGCGGGGTCTGTCACCAAACGGACTCGTGGAACAACATCCGAGGCGTCGGGTACTACAAGCATCATTGATGCTCTGATTGCGCTGTCTCCGGAGATTTTGACGCAAATTGAAATAATGTCGGACGATTGTGTAACGCGTCAGAGATCATCTGCAGACCATGGAATGGCAAATCTATGCGCGTCCACAACGGGCGACGGAGTCTTATCATGAAATATGTTACTTTGGCGGTGCTCGTCACCAGCCTTATCCCGGCAATTGCCAATGCCGACCCTTATCCGAGCACACTCACGGTTGAAGAACAGGAGCGCCACGAGTTCTTCGATGCCCAGCGCGGCGTCTCGGCCGGTGTGCGCCCCTCTTTTGGGCGACATCACATGATCCCCCACACGCCTCGGCCGACCTGGAAGCAGCTTGAAGACCAGCAGGACAAGGTCCCGGATGGCTTCACCAGCTGACCGATCAAACGGGGGCTGCGCAGCGATGCGCAGCCCCTTTTTTTATGTTGGGCCCGGCTGACGCTCGGTCCCTCTATAAGTCGCCCAGACCGCACTGCCCTGCTCCTGAAACAACAGAACGTCGTAGCGATCGGGCGCCACGCCTTCGACCTCCATGCCCGGAGAGCCCACAGGCATCCGCGGGACAGCCAGTCCGCGGGCATCAGGCCGGGTCGCAAGAAGGCGACGTATTTCGTCGGCCGGCACGTGCCCTTCGACAAGATAGCCGCCTATTTCAGCGGTATGACAGGACCTTACTTCGGGCGGTATGCCAAGCTCGGTCTTCTTTCGGTTCATTGACGGATGGACGCGGACCTCGACCTCAAAGCCCGCCGCCCGGATGTGCTCCACCCAATCACCACAGCATCCGCAATTTTCATCGCGGAAAACCACCATACGAATACCGGACGCCCACGCGGACGGTGCAAAGTGCAGCAGCACTGGCGCGGCGACTATGAAGCCAAGGCTACGTCTTGAAGGGTGCATCACTGCCTCCTAAGCCCGCGGCGAGTGCCGCGGGCATGAAATCCGAACACGATGAGTTAGCGCCGCTGAATGCGCGTCACCGTAATATTGCCATTCACACGCGAGGCCTCAAAACGGACCCGCTCCCCTTCGCGCACCTGCGTCAGCATCGCCGGATCAGCGACGCGGAACACCATGGTCATGCCGTCCATCTCGAGGTTGGGGATGGCCTCATGCTTGAGTGTGATGCGGCCGCGGTCGGCCTCGATCTTGACCACCTCGCCGTTGACCGTCTGCGCCGAGGCGGCCGACAGGCCAGCCGCCAGAACGGCGGCCGAGAGCGAAAACGACTTCCAGATATTTTTCATGGGGTGTCTCCTTCTTCCGGGTGTCAGCGAACGTTTATCCGACCGTGCATGCCGGCCTCATAGTGGCCGGGGATCAGGCACGCGTACTCGAACACGCCGCTGTGGGTGAATTTCCAGATGATCTCGCCGTTCTTTTTGCTTTCAACGCGGACGGCGTTCGGGTCAGCATGTTCCATGTCAGGGTTGGCCTGCATCTGAAGCTTATGGCGCTGATTGCCCTCAAGCGTATCGATGACCATCTCGTGCTCGAGCTCGCCCGCATTGCGGACGATGAAGAGCACGGTGTCGCCGCGGCTAATGGTGATTTCCGGCGGCTGGAACAGCATCCGACCGTTTTGCTCGACCATGCGGATTTCAATGGTCTTGTTGACCTGAGCCCGGTTACCCGCCTCGCCGGCGGCGTCGGGTCCGTGCGCCAGAGTGGCGGTGGAAAGCAGGGCCGCCGTTGCGACCAGGGCCATGCGAAGAGTTTTGAGCACGGGAGCGTGTCCTTGTCCGGGGTTAGTGATTGGAATGACCGCCGCCGCTGCGACCCTGGCCGCGAGCCCTGCGGGCGGCGCGATCGAGGACACGGGCGGCCGGAGAGGGCCCAGGTGACGGTGCGGCGCGTACGAGTTGAGGCGGAGGAGCGCCCTTCCACTCAAATGCGACCGTGCCCGGGGGATGCTGGAACCAGCCGGGATCCTTGTAGTCACCGGGCGCGAGACCCTCGCGGACCTTGACCGTCGTGAACATGCCGCCCATCTCGACCGGCCCGAACGGACCGTCACCGGTCATCATCGGCAGCGTGTTGGCCGGCAGCGGCATTTCCATCGAGCCCATCTCGCCCATGCCGGCGCTGCCCATGGGCATATAACCGGGAACGATATTGCGGATCGCGCGCGACACCTGCCGCTGATCGACACCGATCATCGTGCGGACGTTATGCCCCATAGGACCCATGGTGTGGTGGGCCTTGTGGCAATGCAGGGCCCAGTCGCCCTCGTGCACCGCGTGGAACTCATAGGCCCGCATGGCACCGACCGGGATGTCGATCGTGACCTCCGGCCAACGTGCCTCAGGGCGGACCCACCCCCCATCCGTGCAAGTCACCTCGAAGTCGTAGCCGTGCATATGGATCGGGTGGTTCGTCATGGTGAGATTGCCCACCCTCACCCGCACGCGATCGTTCTTGCGCACGACAAGCGGGTCCAGACCCGGCCAGGTCCGGCTGTTCATGCACCACAGGTTGAAGTCGGTCATGGTCGCGACCTTCGGCACATAGGTACCGGGGTCGATGTCGAACGACTGCAGCAGAAAGACGAAATCCCGATCGACACGGTGCAGGCTGGGATCGCGTGGATGCACCACAAAAAAGCCCATCATGCCCATGGCCATCTGCACCATCTCGTCCGAGTGCGGGTGGTACATGAACGTTCCGCTTTTTTGCAGCTGGAACTCGTAGACGAAGGTCTTGCCGACCGGAATGTGCGGTTGGTTAAGCCCCCCTACCCCGTCCATGCCGTTCGGCAGAATTTGGCCGTGCCAATGCACCGAGGTGGTCTCTGGCAGACGGTTGGTGACGAAGATGCGGACCTTGTCCCCCTCGACCGCTTCAATCGTCGGGCCCGGGCTTTGGCCATTATAGCCCCAAAGGTGTGCCCGCATGCCCGGGGAAATCTCACGAACGACCGGCTCCGCGACCAGGTGGAATTCCTTCCAGTCGCCGTTCATGCGGAAAGGCAGGGTCCAGCCGTTGAGCGTGACGACCGGCTGGTAATCGGGACCGGTGGTAGGAGCCCGCGGCGGCTGCGTCTGCGCGCTGTTCGTCGTGGCAATCTCGGGAAGGCTTGCGGTCTGGGCATGGCCGCTGACCTGGGTCGCTCCGACCAGTGCAAGGCCGGCGCCGGCACTGCCAATGAATCCTCGGCGAGAAACTGTCATCATGCGCTCCTTCAATGGCCAACTTCAGCGCCGCCGGCGACGGCCGCGACACTCGCCCCTTCACCCCCACCGCCAGATCCGGCACCGCCGATGACGACGAGTTGCAGGTCCGTGTTCGCGATCCAGAAATCGCGACGGGCTTCGATTGCGGTGGCATTGGCGGCAATCCGGGCGCGCGCCTCAGCCAGCAGCGGGAAAACGTCCGTCAACATCGCGTTGTAACGAAGCAGACTTTCGTCGGCGATGATCTGACGCAGCGGAAGGATCTGGCCCTGGTAATGGCGGGCGAAATCGTAGGACCCGCGGTAGCGCTGATAGGCTTCGCGGGATTCGGAGCGGACATTGACCGCCTTCTCGACCAGCCGGTTGACGGCGCGGAGATACCCCTCGCGCGCATGCCGCATCCGTCCCTCGCCAAGGTCCAGCGGCACCTGGAATTCCAGTTCCAGGCCGGAGATCCGCGTGCGCTCGATCTCGGTGCGGCGTTCCTCAACCAGATTGCCGCCCTGCAGGCGGTACTCGCGCTCGACAACGGGTGACCGCTCGTTGTTCAGGATGCCCCGGACCTCGAGGACACTGAGAAATCGCGACCAGGACGTGAGATCGAACTGGCGGCCGACGCCGTCGACTTCCAGTCGCGCGATGCGCAGATCAATACGCTTGTTCAGCGCTTCCCGCTCGATGTTGTCGCGAGTCAGAGGACGGCCCGGCAGCGCGGGGAGTTGAGACGGCAGCTTCAGAGCCGCAATGTTGTCCCAAAGCCCCAGCAAACGGATCAGGCGCTCGCGATCAGCGCGGTGCTGCAGGCGAGCCCTGGCAAGTTGCGCCGCCACGTCCGCATAGAAGACGTGTTCACGTGCCTGATCCAACCGATTGGCTGCTCCGGTCTCCCCAAGTCGTTTGAACATCTCCGACGCTGATTTCGCAGCTTCTGTCGCCTGGGAAAGAAAAGTGACAAGCTGGCCGGAAGCCACCGCCCGATAATAGGCCCGCCGCGTGTCGCCCGCGACGCGAAGAGTTTCCTCTGCTGCCCGAAGCTGCGCTTGGGTAAACCGCACCTCGGCAATCGCCCGGCGCTGCGGCAGCGTCGCCAAGCCCAGAATGTTGACCAAGAGCTGGCGTTCAATATCGAGTGTGCCCCCTGTGCTGACCAAGCGAGCCAGCGAGATGGTCGGGCTCGGTGGGAGGGCTGCCTGGACAAACTGAACCTCGGCCATGCCGAGCTCGTTGTAGGCCGCCTGCAGGCCGCGGTTGTTGAGCAAGGCGATCTGGACCGCAGCATCAGCGCGCAGAGGCGAACGCAGCAGCACATTCACCCGTTCCTGGACCCGCGCCATATCGGCCGCGTTGCGAATACGCACCGTGTCCTGGCGCAGTTCACGGGAGGCGGTCTCGCGGGCGATGCCAAGGCCGCCGTCCGGCGTGTAGGTGGCACAACCACCCAGAAGCAGAACCGATGACAGGCCGAGACCGAGGCTGGCGCCGCGGCGCAGGATGGAGGAGCGAAAGGTCATGGCCGTCACCTTGCGGCAGAGCCAGACGGGGCAACACGCTCATTGGAGCGCCGCCAATCGATGGGGTTCACCGGCCGGTAGGCGACAAACCCCGCTGTGACGGATTCGTATCGGGTGCGCCGGGCAGTGGCCGGCTCAGCCGCCCCGGTTCCAAGACCCGTGCTCGAACGTGTTTCCGTGCACGCCGCAGTGAGGGAAGTTACGGCAAGAAGCGCCAGCGCGCGGGGAATGAAATAAGTACCGGAGCGTTGGAAAGCCATGCCGAGCCCTTCGATGCAGATGCAGCTGAGGGCTAGCACCCCGGCTTGGGCGGCGTATGTCCCGATTGTTACAAATTATTGCTCAGCGCGCGCGACCGGGGCGATCCCGCCGGCACGAAGCGGAATATCGATCCGGACCGCCAGGCCACCATTCGGTCCGTCTGAGAGGGCCAGTTCGCCGCCATGTGCGCGGACGGCCGAGCGGCTCACCGTCAGCCCCAATCCCACCCCGCCGGTCTCCTTATTGCGGGAGGCCTCGAGCCGGTGAAACGGGGCAAAGACCGCCTCGCGGTCCCCGGTCGGAATGCCGGGCCCACGGTCTGTCACGACCACTGTTGCGAACTCTTGTGAGTGGCTTACCGCGACCTCCGCCTGCTCGCCGTACTTGATGGCGTTGTCGATGATGTTGGTCAGTGCGCGCTTAAGGGCCAGCCGCCTGCCATTCACCACCAGAGAGTCGGGCGCGATCAACGTGACCTGTTTGCCCATGTCCGAAAAATCAAGCACGACGGTCTCGACCATGGAGACCAGATCAAAAGCGCGGATAGGTTCATCCAGCCGATCGCTCTTGAGGAACGCCAGCGTGCCTTCGATCATCACCTCCATCTCGGCGATATCGGCAGACATGCCCTCGCGGGCTTCGGGGGCTGTGAGCTCCTCAATGCGAAGCTTCAGGCGCGTGAGGGGCGAGCGCAGGTCGTGCGAGATCGCGGCGAGCGTCTGTGTGCGGTCATCCAGAAGCTTCTTGATGCGCACCTGCATGTCGTTGAAGGCGGCCGCCAGCTGACGAAGCTCCTCCGGACCGCGTTCAGGAATCTGAACCACCTCTGCGCCAGTAGCAAAGCGGTTGGCCGCGCCGGCAAATGCCCGCAGGGGCTTGTTGAGCCACCGCGCCAGTATCACCGCGGCGAGGACCAGGCCGAGGGTCATCACCGTTGTCGAATAGAGCGTACCGTGGCTGGACAGGCGGCCCGCACGAACATCGACAATGCTGACGTTGACCCAGCTCTGGTCCGGCAGCCGCATCGAAATGACCGACACATGAGGATCCGAGGCAAACTGGCTTGTCGAACCGATGATGAGATTACCGCCGGCGAGCTCGGGCTCGACCCCGATG
Organism: Phreatobacter oligotrophus; assembly: GCF_003046185.1. Lineage (NCBI taxonomy): Bacteria > Pseudomonadati > Pseudomonadota > Alphaproteobacteria > Hyphomicrobiales > Phreatobacteraceae > Phreatobacter > Phreatobacter oligotrophus. The sequence continues at coordinate 7,408 of NZ_PZZL01000018.1, read as the reverse complement.
AGTCTCTCACTCAGGTCGGGCAGGTTGGGAACGACGCCGTCAGTCCGTGCGACCGCGTGCCCGACGAGGCTCCAGTGGACGTCGATTGGCCCGCCGGCCAGCGCGTGTGCGACCGCCTCCCGCTCAGGGATGGGAACGCGTAACACCGAGCGGCGAATGGCCGCGAGACGCTCTGCCAGCTGAACGGAATTGCTGGTGGCAATATCATCGTCGATCGCCGACCGGTATGTCCACAGGCTGACGACGTGTAAGATGCCCATGAAGACGAACAGCACGAGCACCGTGCGGCCCGTGATGGTGTTGAAATGCCGGATCATTCCCGGCGCACCGGCGGGGAGAACATATAGCCGATGCCGCGCACGGTCTTGATCATCGAACTGGCTTCGTCGCTGCCGCCGAGCTTTTTGCGCAAGCGGCTCATCTGGACATCGATACTACGGTCAAATCCGCTGGACACGCGGTTCTTTGAAGCATCAAGCAGATAGTCCCGGGTGAGAACCCGCTGAGGCGCCTCGACCAGGGCAAGAAGCAGGTCAAACTCCCCGCTGGTAAGATCAATCACCGTGCCATGCGGGTCAACAAGATCCCTTCTGAGCGGATCCACCAGCCAGCCCTCAAACCGGTAACGGCGTGCAAGCCCGGCGCCTTCGTCGCGCGGCAGCACACTGCGGCGCATCACTGCGTTGATCCTGGCCAGCAGCTCGCGTGGGTTGAAAGGCTTGGTCACATAGTCGTCGGCGCCGATCTCCAGGCCTACGATCCTGTCCGTATCATCGCTGCGCGCGGTCAGCATGATGATAGGCACGTGCGACCTGGTGCGTATCTCCTTGCAAAGGTCAAAGCCGCTTGCACCCGGCAGCATGACGTCGAGGAGAATAAGCTGTGGGGCGCTGTGCAGGAGAAATTCGCGCGTCTCGCGACTGTCGGCGGCGAGTGAGACCTTGAACCCGTGGCTGCGCAGGAATTTCGCCACCAGCTGACGTATTTTCGCGTCATCGTCGATGAGCAGGACATGCATGCCAGTCGATGTGGCGTCGGAAATCGGGTTGGTCATGGGGAAAGCATATCCTACGCGGGGAGCGCGTAGGGTGGGGATGATGCATTGCAGGCACTTTGCCCGACTGTTGCAAATTGTTGCTGTCGAGGCCTAACGCCTGTCGAGCAGGCCTTTCATCAGCGCAATCTCGTCCGCCTGCGAACGGACGATGTTAGCGCACAGCGTCCTGAGTTCGGGATTGGTAAGCGTCGCCTGGCGGCACATCAGAATGGCGCCAGAGTGGTGCGGGATCATCGAGCGCAGAAATTGGCTGTCGCCGACGAACGCCTGCTGGCGAATGGCAAAAAAGGCCGCAAAAAAGACAGCTGCAAACGCGACGTGCAGAGCGATATTCATGGCCTGGTGCTGATACATGGACGACATGGTGAGGATCATGATCGGTCCCATCGGGGCTGCCATCATCAGCGCCATATAGAACATATTGATGTTGTTGAAGAATTCGTTTCCGCTCGCAATCATGGCGAACATTGCCAGGTACATGATCACAAGGCCAAGAACGACGTTGATCAACAGCATGATATAATGTTTGTGCTTATCCATGGCCCAGCTCCCATCCCGCACATGACCCGGTTAGCCGGCCCGTGCTCGCACCACAGATAACGCTCAACCGTTGTTTCCCGTTCTGTTACATTTTGTTGCGAGCGCGGACCACGACCCCTTTAGACTTCTCGCTTCTTCGCTGTTGTGTTATGAATTGCGGGTGAAACGTGGTGCGCTCCTGACGCGAGTTTTGTCGCTGCTGGCGATTGTCGGCCTTTTGGCGACGCCGCTTGCGCCACGCATGGCGTTGGCCGACCCGGTCTCCGCCGCCATGTCGATGGCCGACATGGAGGAGGGCATGCCGTGCTGCCCCGACCAGAGATCCTCGACTTCCGACTGCCAGAAGTCCTGCCCGCTGGCCGTCATGTGCATGGCCAAGTGCTTCCCCAATGCCGCCGACTGGGGCGGGCATGGCGATATGGTCGAAAGCCTGGCCGGGGTGATAGCACCGGTTGAGGAACTGGAGCCGCATCTGCTGGCGGCAGGGCCGCCCTCCGAACCGCCACGAACCCGATCCATCGCCGGCGCGTGCGCCGGAGCTAAGGCACGGGCAACGCGTCCGCGCCCGTGAACCTCTGCCCGGTTGGGCACGGGTATCGACAACGATGAACTCAGGACATGACGATCATGACCCGCCTCTTTCTCGCGTGCGGAACAGTGCTTTTTGCGCTCGCCGGCGCGACCTACACGCTGCCGGTCCGGGCCGCGATTACCGATTACGAATTCCAGCTGGTTGAAGCCGACATGAAGCCGGGTCCGGCCGATATCGCCGTGCGGCTGATCGACAAGCGCACCGGCCAGCCGGTCCCCGGCGCCGTGATCTTTGCGATGCGGGCCGACATGCAGCCGGACGGCATGGAGACAATGACCAGCGGCATCGAGGCCGTCCCCTCGGCGACGCCCGGCATCTACCGCTTCCGTGTCGAGTTCACGATGGAAGGCAACTGGCGGCTGTCACTGGCCGCGAAGGTCCAGGGCGAGGCCGGGACCCTGCAGGGCAGCCTCGTCTTGAGGGCACGGCCATGAACAGGTCCCTGCGCACCATCCTCACCCTCGGCGCTTTGGCGGCGGCAGGGGCCGCAGGGTTCTGGGCCGGCCAGGCGGGGATGAACGGGTCGGCCCTGCCCTGGCATCCCAGCGTAGAGGCGCCGGTCGCCGCCACGGGACCCGTCATCTATTTCCGCGACCCCGATGGGCGCCCCGCCTACTCCGCCGTTCCGGCGCGAACGGCCGACGGCCGTGCTTATGTCGCGGTGCGGGCCAGCGAGGACGTGAGCTTTGAACCTCGCGCTGGTGGTCAAGCTGGCGCGCCTGTGGCCGGAGGCGAGCCGCGCCGTATCGTCTTCTACCGCAACCCCATGGGCCTGCCGGACACCTCGCCGGTGCCAAAGAAAGACTCAATGGGGATGGACTATATCCCGGTCTATGCGGGTGAGGACACCGACAGCGGCACCGTGACCGTCCCCTCCGGACGGCTCCAGCGCACCGGCGTTCGTTCCGAGCCGGCCGAGACCCGCGAGATCCAGCGGCAGGTGCGTGTGCCCGGCAGCGTGCAGCTCGACGAACGACGCATATCCGTGGTGGCGACCCGCACCGACGCCTTCGTGCAGGAGGTCGCCAATGTCACGACCGGCGACCGGGTGACCCGCGGCCAGCCTCTGCTCAAGCTCTATTCACCCGAGATTGCGGCCGCAGGCGCGCTCTATGTCACAGAGCTCGCCAGTGGAGCCGGAACGGCCGGCGGCGCCCGTCAGCGTCTCGAAAACCTCGGCGTACCCGCCGATACGATCGCCGAGCTCGAGCGGACGCGGCGCGTGCCGCTGCTGTTTGACTGGCGTGCACCGAGGAGCGGCGTCGTCCTGGAGCGCAATGCCATCGACGGCATGAAAACCACCGCAGGCGCGGTGCTGTTTCGCCTGGCCGACACCTCGCAGGTCTGGGTGATCGCCGATGTACCGGAATACGACATGGCGGCCGTGCGGATTGGCGCAGCTGCCGTGGTTCGCCCCCGCGGTCTGGCAGGGCGGACCTTTGAGGGACGCATCGCGCTGATTTACCCGCAGGTCGCGCGCGACACGCGCACCACACGGGTCCGTATCGAGCTCGCCAACCCCGACGGACTCCTCTTGCCGGACATGTACGCCGAGGTCGTCATCGCGAGCGGCAGCGGCAGCACGGTTGTGGCTGTTGCCGAGAGTGCCGTGATCGATTCCGGGACGCGCCAGGTCGTGATCATTGACCGCGGTGAAGGCAAGTTCGAGCCCCGCGAGGTGAGGACCGGCGCGCGCGGCGGCGGCTACGTCGAGATCCGCGAAGGCCTTGCCGCCGATGAACGTGTGGTCGTGTCCGCCAACTTCCTGATCGATGCGGAAAGCAACCTGAAGGCCGCGTTGCGCGCCATGACATCGGGAACCACGCCATGATCGCCCGTCTGATCGGCTGGTCGGCCCGCAACCTGGTGCTGATCTTCATCGGCACGGCCTTTGCGGTCGCGGCCGGCCTCTTTGCCTTGAGAACCCTGCCGCTTGACGCGATCCCCGACCTCTCAGACGTCCAGGTGATTGTCTACACAGAATATTCCGGCCAGGCGCCGCAGGTGGTCGAGGACCAGGTCACCTACCCTTTGACCACGGCGATGCTCACCGTCCCTAAATCCAAGGTGGTGCGCGGGTTCTCGTTCTTCGGGGTGTCGTTCGTCTACGTGATCTTCGAAGACGGAACCGACCCCTACTGGGCACGCAGCCGCGTCCTGGAATATCTGAATGCTGCGGCCCGGCGGCTGCCGGCCGGCGTGACCCCTTCCCTGGGGCCAGACGCCACCGGCGTGGGCTGGGTCTACCAGTACGCGGTGGTCGCCAAGAACGCGAGCCTCGCCGAGCTCAGGTCCCTGCAGGACTGGGTGGTGCGGTTTGCGGCCAGCAAAGCCGAAGGCGTGGCCGAAGTCGCCAGTGTGGGCGGGTTCGTCAAGCAATACAGTATCGTGGTGGATCCCTTACGCATGCGGGCGCAAGGCGTAAGTCTGGCTATGGTTCGCGATGCGGTACGGGCGAGCAACCGCGACGTCGGTGGCCGCACCCTTGAGCTCTCGGAATTCGAGTTCATGGTCCGCGGCCGCGGATACATCCGCAGCACCGAGGATCTCGAGAGCATCGTTTTAAGGTCTGCCAGTGGCGTGCCGCTGCGCCTGCGCGATATCGCCCGCGTGGAAATTGCACCCGACGAACGGCGTGGCATCACCGAGCTCAACGGCGAGGGCGAGGTGGCCAGCGGCATCGTGCTGCAGCGCTTTGGCGCCAATGCCCTGACCGTGATCGAGAACGTCAAGAAGCGGCTGGCGGAGATCACCGGCAGTCTGCCGGCGGGCACCGAGATCGTACCGGTCTATGACCGCTCCCAGCTCATCGAGGCGGCGATCGAGACGCTGAAGACGACCCTCATCGAGGAAAGCCTGATCGTCGCGTTCGTGTGCGTCGTGTTCCTGCTGCACCTGCGCAGCGCGCTGGTGGCGATCCTCATGCTGCCGGTAGGCATCCTGATGGCCTTTGCCGCGATGAAGGGCATCGGCCTGGGCTCCAACATCATGAGTCTGGGCGGCATCGCCATTGCCGTCGGCGCCATGATCGATGCTGCGATCGTGATGATCGAGAACGCCCACAAGCACCTGGAGCGAGCGCCTGCGGACAAGCCGCGCATCGAGGTGCTGATCGAGGCGGCGTCAGAGGTCGGTCCGGCGCTGTTCTTCAGCCTTCTCATCATCACCGTCTCGTTCCTGCCGATCTTCACCCTGGAGTCGCAAGAGGGGCGGCTGTTCGGGCCGCTGGCGTTCACCAAGACGTTTGCGATGGCGGCCGCAGCCTTGCTGTCGGTGACCTTGGTGCCGGCCCTGATGGTGTTGTTCGTGCGCGGCCGGATCATCCCCGAGCACAGGAACCCGGTGAACCGCTTCCTGATCTGGATCTACCGGCCGGTGATCCGCGGCGTGCTGCGGGCGAAGGTGCTCACGATCGCCGTCGCGCTGATCGCCTTGGGCGTGAGCATCTGGCCCGCCCGGCAGCTGGGCTCCGAGTTCATGCCCAGCCTCAACGAAGGCACTCTGATGTACATGCCGACCACGTTGCCGGGGTTATCGGTGACCAAGGCGGCCGAGCTCCTGCAGATGCAGGACCGCATCATCCGCGCGTTCCCGGAGGTGGCCTCGGTCTATGGCAAGGCCGGTCGCGCGGCGACCGCCACGGATCCTGCCCCGATCGAGATGTTCGAGACCATCATCACGCTCAAGCCGAAGGCCGAATGGCGGCCGGGGGTCACAATCGACAGCCTCAAGGCCGAGATGGACCGTGCCCTGCAGTTCCCGGGTGTGTCCAATGCCTGGACCATGCCGATCCGTGCGCGCATCGACATGCTGGCGACCGGGATCCGCACACCGGTGGGCGTCAAGGTGTTCGGCACCGATCTCGTCGAAATGGAAAAGATCGCGCGGCAGGTCGAAGCGGTGCTGCGCACCGTGCCCGGCACCTCCAGTGCCTATGCGGAGCGGGTGATCGGCGGCTACTATCTGGAGATCACCCCCAATCGAGAGGCGCTTGGGCGCTACGGACTCACCATAGGCGATGTCCAGGACGTCATCGGAACCGCACTGGGCGCCGAGGTGGTGACCACCACGGTGGAAGGGCGTGAGCGATACGGTGTCGCCATCCGCTATCCGCGCGACCTGCGTTCCAGCCCCCAGGCGATTGCCGCAGACGTGCAGGTCGCCCTGCCGGGTGGTGGCGCCGTTCCGCTGGGCGAAGTCGCCCGCATCGCGCTCACGCGCGGCGCCTCCTCGATCCGTACCGAGAACGGCCAGCTCGCCACCTACATCTTCGTGGACATCACCGGGCGCGATCTCGGCACCTATGTCGACGATGCAAAGAAGGCGGTCACAGCCGCAGTAGTTTTGCCGCCGGGCTACTCGTTGGGCTGGAGCGGCCAGTACGAGTACCTTGAAAGGGCCGTCGCCCGGCTCAAGCTTGTGGTGCCGGTGACCCTGCTGGTGATCTTCCTGCTGCTCTACCTCAACTTCCGCGCCCTCACCGAAACCCTCATCGTCATGCTCTCGGTGCCGTTCGCACTGGTCGGCGGCATCTGGCTGATGTGGTGGCTGGGGTTCAACATGTCGGTCGCCGTGGCGGTGGGGTTCATCGCGCTCGCCGGCGTCGCCGCCGAAACGGGCGTGGTGATGCTGATCTACCTCGAGCACGCCTGGGCCGAGGTAAGGGCCACCTGCGCAGCCGCAGGACGACAGCCCACCCGCGCCGACCTCTATGACGCCATCATGGTGGGCGCGGTCGAACGGGTGAGGCCGAAGATGATGACCGTGGTGGCGATCACCGCAGGCCTGGTGCCGATCCTGTGGAGCACCGGCGCGGGCTCGGAGGTGATGCAGCGCATCGCGGTGCCGATGATCGGCGGCATGGTCTCGTCAACCGTGCTGACCCTGGCGGTCATCCCCGCGATCTATGCGCTCGCCAAGGGGTGGTTTTTGCCCGACGCCCGTCACGTTCAAGGCACGCCGGGGGTCCAGTCCGCGAAGTGAGGCCGCCACGAGACAATTGCGCGGCGGGGAGGATTGGGACAAGCTGAGCCATGCGCTCCGCTAGGCTCTCTGGTCGCGCCCGGTGGTACTGGGCGACGGGGGCGCGTGCCTTAGCCAAGGCCAGGCCGGCGTGACGGGTCCTGACGTTGCCCCCGTCGAAGCCCTCGGTTTGAACTGGACTCCGTCGAAAGGAGACGGAGATGAAGAAGAGCCGGTTCACGGAAGACCAGATCATT